>JAUXCI010000067.1 GCA_030618945.1 Flavobacteriaceae bacterium | reverse complement strand
GTTGCCATAGAAGAAGAACCATTAGATTCTAATACTTCAGAAACAACTCTTACTGTGTAAGGGCAATCTGCTGGAATCATTCCTTTTAATGCACGTTGTGCTAAGTTACCATGTCCAACTTCTCTACGAGATGTTCCACGAATTGGTCTTGCTTCACCTGTACAAAAAGGAGGGAAGTTATAATGTAAATAGAAATTTTCTTCACCTTCAAAAGATGGCATATCTATTTTATTAGCATCTCTAGATGTTCCTAAAGTTACGGTAGCTAACGCTTGAGTTTCACCACGTGTAAAAATGGATGAACCGTGAGTTGATGGTAAATAATCAACTTCACACCAAATTGGTCTTATTTCGTCTGTCTTACGACCATCTAAACGTAACCCTTCATTTAAGGTTAAATCACGAATCGCAGCTTTTTCAGCTTTGCGATAATAATCGGAAACTAAACCACCGAAATCTTCTAATTCTTCTTCAGAAAACGTCGCTTTAATATCTTCTTTTATTTGTTGAAATGCAGCACTTCTTTCATGTTTAGCAGATCCAGCTTTTGCAATAGCATACACTTTATCATACGCCATATCATGAACTTTCTTGGCTAAATCTTCTTCTACTCTTTCCCCTTCATATTCACGAACTTCTTTCTTTCCGAATGCTTCAGCTAATCTAATTTGAGCAGCACATTGTACTTTAATCGCTTCGTGAGCAAACTTAATCGCCTCTGCCATTTCTTCTTCAGAAATCTCATCCATTTCACCTTCCACCATCATTACTGAATCTGCAGAAGCACCAATCATCATATCTAAATCAGATTCTGCTAATTGAGCACGAGTTGGGTTGATTATAAATTCGCCATTTACACGACCTACTCTAGCTTCAGATATAGCACATTCAAATGGGAAATCTGATAATTGGATTGCAGCAGAAGCAGCTAATCCTGCCATTGCATCTGGCATAACGTCATCGTCATGAGACATTAATTGAATCATCACTTGTGTTTCTGCAGTATAATCTTTTGGGAATAATGGACGTAATACACGATCCACTAAACGCATGGTTAATACTTCGCCATCACTGGGTCTTGCTTCTCTTTTAAAGAAACCTCCAGGGTAACGACCTGCAGCAGCAAATTTTTCTCTGTAATCTACCGTTAAAGGTAAAAAGTCAACAGGACTTTGTTTGTAATTGGAAACAACTGTACATAATAACATACATTTTCCAGATTGCACAACAACGCTACCATGAGCTTGTTTTGCTAATTTTCCGGTTTCAATAGAAATTTCTCTACCGTCACCTAGGTCAATGACCTCTTTAAAAACTTTTGGTATCATAATTTTTCTTTAGAATATACTTTATAGAAAAGCATATAAATTAATTCATGGTTAAACTTGTAGTTGTGTTGTTAAACCCTCGAAATCAAGAGTGTAGTTTGCCAATGAATTACTTTAGTTCCCCAATTTTTTATTTAACAAAACTGGTTATGGATTTTTTTACGAATTTACTTAAATTTATTCTAAATCCTACTGTATTCAATAAACTTATAAATAAAAAGAGAGGCGTTATGCCTCTCTTTCTAATATTATTTTCTTAAACCAAGTTCTTTAACTATCGCACGATATCTTGTAATATCTGTTTTAATTAAATAGTCCAATAAATCTCTACGTTTACCAACTAGTTTTACTAAGGATCTTTGGGTATTAAAATCTTTACGATTTTGTTTCAAATGCTCAGTTAAATGGCCAATTCGATGCGTAAATAATGCAATTTGTCCTTCTGAAGAACCAGTGTCTGTTGCAGATTTTCCATGTTTTTCGAAAATCTCTTTCTTTTTTTCTGTACTTAAATACATGCTAACATTAAATTTAAATTAATAATTTTTATGTACTAATATTTTTTTATTAGGCGGCAAAGATAATATTATTATTTTGATTGACAATACCTTATCCCTTATTAAAGGTGAGAGAAAAAGAGAATGGATTGAAGGGGCGGACAATCTGCTATGGGCTAACAATGTGTTTAGCATTACTGGTAATTGGACAATAACAAAAATTTAAATTCTTTACTTTCTAATTGGAATGTTTTGAATAAGGTCAATGTATAGATTTACTTGCTCTTTCAGATCCTTTCTATCTATGATCTTATCAAGAAAACCATGTTCCAATAGAAACTCTGACCGCTGAAAACCTTCGGGAAGATCCTTCCCAGTTGTATCCTTGACCACTCTTGGCCCGGCAAAGGCTACCAAGGCATTTGGTTCGGCAATATTAATATCTCCCAACATGGCATAAGAGGCTGTTGTTCCTCCTGTGGTTGGGTCAGTACATAATGATATGTAAGGCAATTTTGATTCAGCAAGCTGAGCCAGTTTAACCGAAGTTTTAACCAATTGCATCAATGAATATGAGGCTTCCTGCATTCGAGCCCCACCTGATTTTGATATCATTAAAAAAGGTAGCTTTTTCTTAATTGCATAATCAATGGCTCTCGCAATTTTCTCTCCAACTACGCTTCCCATTGAACCACCAATAAAACTGAAATCCATGGCGGCAATGACTAATTCCTTTCCCAAAGATTTCCCTACAGCCGTTCTTACAGCATCATGCAAATTGGTTTTTTTTTGGGCAGCTTTTATTCTATCTGTGTATTTTACAGTGTCTTCAAAGCCCAATGGGTCTTTTGAAGTTAATTTTTCATCCAGCTCTTTGAACTTATTGTCATCAAAAAGTATTTCAAAATATTCGGCACTCCCAATTCTTACATGATACCCATCTTCAGGGCTCACATATAGATGAGCCTTTAAATCATCTGAGTCAATAATTTTTCCGCTTGGCGTTTTATACCAAAGACCTTTGGGTGTGTCTTTTTTCTCGTCTGTGGGAGTTATTATTCCCTTATCCTTTCTTTTAAACCAAGAACTCATAAATGCTCATTTTACATTATTATTATCTTTCCAAAAATAATTAAACCTTCACTACAAACGGCAAGTTATAAAAAAATGGAGTACCGTGAATACGGTACTCCATCGCTAATTAACTTTTATTAGAGGGTATCTACATTATTTAAATCGTGAAAAGCTTGAATAAGCCTTTCTTTGAAGGAAACTTCTCCTGATCTAACCCATACCCTCGGGTCATAATTTTTCTTGTTAGGTGAATCGCTTCCATCAGGATTTCCGATTTGACCTTGTAAATAATCGGTTTTTTCAGACATATAATCTCTTACTCCTGCCATATAAGCATATTGCAAATCAGTATCGATATTCATTTTAATCACACCATACCCAATGGCTTCTCTTATCTCTTCCAGGCTGGATCCTGATCCTCCGTGAAAAACAAAATCGACAGGATTCTTATCCGTCTTGTATTTTTCTTCAATAAATTTCTGGGAATTATCAAGAATTTTAGGAGTAAGTTTCACATTTCCCGGCTTGTAAACACCCTGCACATTACCAAAAGATGCAGCGATAGTAAATCTCGGACTTACCTTCAATAACTCTTCATAAGAATAAGCAACTTCATCAGGTTGTGTGTATAATTTAGATACATCAACATCTGTATTATCAACTCCATCTTCCTCTCCTCCAGTAATACCTAATTCAATTTCCAGTGTCATTCCTATTTTATCCATACGAGCCAAATAACCTTTACATATCTCAATATTTTCCTCAATAGGCTCTTCTGACAGGTCAATCATATGAGAACTAAATAAAGGCACACCATTTTCCTTATAAAATTCTTCACCTGCATCAAGTAAACCATCAATCCATGGAAGTAATTTCTTAGCGCAATGATCGGTATGCAAAATAACGGGAATATCATAGGCCTTCGCCATAATGTGTACGTGTTTTGCTCCTGCTATTGCCCCTGCTACTGCGGCCTTTTGATTCTCATTACTCAAACCCTTTCCGGCATTGAAATGAGCTCCTCCGTTTGAAAATTGAACAATAACTGGTGCATTTAATTCTTTTGCGGCTTCAATTACAGCATTTATAGTACTCGAACTAATAACGTTGGCTGCTGGCAGCGCAAAACCCTTCTCTTTAGCTAATTTGAAGATCTCTTGTACCGTATCACCGGTTGCTACTCCTGATTTAATTTTTTGTGACATTTTATTTGGTTTTTTTGAATATAACTAAGGCACAAAAGTACAAAATTCTAGTCATTAGAAAGGATAATTAATACCAATATTATAAACGGCATTTCCGAAATTATAGTTGACGAACCATTTATTATCTCTTGGTAAATAAGGCTCATAAGTTTTAAATCCAATATCAAAACGAAATACTAAAAAACCGAAATCATATCTAAGGCCAAACCCAGAACCGACCGCAGTATATTTTAAAGAACTCAGGCTCGTAAATTTTCCTTCTTCTGTAACCAGATTAGAATCAGTAATATCCCAAATGTTTCCTGCGTCAATAAATAATGCACTGTAAATTTTTTCAGTTAACCTGAACCTATACTCAAGATTACCAACTAATTTGAAAGTAGCCACCTTGTATTCCAAATTGTTTAATTCCCCTCCAGGTCCTAGATCAAAGGTTCTCCATGCTCTTATTTCATTACTTCCACCAGCACTATAACTTCGGCTAAATGGCACATTTGAAGAGTTACCATAAGGAATAGCAGTCCCTATAAAGGTCCTAAATACTAAAATCTTTTGGTCTCTTAGTTCCCAGTACTTCTTATATTCCAATTCGACTTTAAAATACTGTGCTATTGGAACCTCTCCAAAAACATTTTGACCAAATTCATTCTCAGACTGGGAGATGAGGTTTGAAAATGTTCCGGCAGAAACAACTTTAGCTGTAAAATATGAGAAATCATTGTCATTGACATTTTCCCTGGAATTGTATATAAAAGAATAACTGATTGCTGGCACAAACGAATCTTCGATTAAGATTAGCCTTCGTTCTTCAACGTCTGAAACTGTATCATAATCATCAGGGTAAGTTTCTTCAAAACCATTATTCGGATCCAAAAAATAATCAATAAATGACAGGATTTCATCATTATTAGAGGAAGTGTTTTCGGGCAGAGACATATCGAATACATCCTCTGAAACTCTGTTCAATTTTTGGTATTCAGAATCGTAAATTGGGAAATAATTGTCAATATTCTCGTTCTTGATATAACTTAAATTAATAAGATCAATTCTATGACCTATCTTTTTCGTGCTCTTCCAGGTATAAGCCATCCCCGTTGCCGTTGTTTGCCTGTCAAGCCCAACATTTTTTTGGAAACTTACACTGGCATCAAGAGTTGTAGTAGGTGCCATATACTTTGGAATCAGCGATGTGGTGTTGAAAGGAAATAATATCCTTGGGAACCTAAATGAGGCACTTGACAGTACTTCCCAGGCGTTGAAAAAATTATCGCTATTTGAGGCATCATTAGCCACATTGAAAAAAGAACCTTGGAAAGCTAATTCCATTATTTCGGATCCTTTAAACAAATTTCTGCCTAAAAAGGAAAACTTCCCTAATATTCCGAAAGGTTTAATGTTGGAAGTGGTTGCGTCAAGATCTACGGTTAAAGCATATTTTTTAAGGGGAACGAGATAAACATCTGCCGTTAATGACTCATCCTCATTTTCAGTATAGCTAACATCCACAGAAGAAGAGAAGGTTTGAAGATTTCTTATATAATTTTGAGTTTGTGATTTTTCAGAATCTTTATAAAGCCCCCCAGGGGTAATGAAAAGTGAGTTCACAAGGTGTTTTGGCTTGGACTTCATTTTATCAAAACTATAAAAATTATAACCATTATAGCTTGCTGAATCTTTAATTGCCTTCCCCCTGTTTTTGATTGAAAAATCAGTAAATATGTTCACCCGACTTACATGTTGTGCCCTATAAGGCTCTGTTGCCGCAGTATCATTTCTTGTTATCTGTCTATCAGGTATTTTTAGGAGAACATCCTTCATATATGATTTCTTAATAGAATCTGTCCAAAACCCTAAACTATAATTCTTAAAATGATAAACACCGGAGTTTCTAAACAAAGTAACTAATCGAGCTTCCTCCTTTTCAAAATCTTCAAATACAAATGGCTTTCCCTTTTTAAGTATGGAGTTCTCTCTATTTTGTTTATAGAGGGAATCCAAAATGGGAGATGCAATCTCCGTAGAAACAGAATCAATGAAATATTGGCGATTTGTAATAACATTATAATCAACTGACAACTCCTTTTCTCCCGTCTCTTTTGATTGGTAATCAACTTCAGCTTCAAAAAATCCTTTTGAAATAAAATACTCTTTAAGGGTGCTGGCAGATCTATCAGCTTTTGATTTATCAAAAATTACAGGGGCTTCTCCCTTTCTCATAAACCAACTGTTAAGTCCTTTTTTATTACTGTAAATTTTAAAGGTTTGTTTCTTTGAAAAAACACTTACATAATTCTTATATTTTTTAGGATGATTATCAATCCATTCATCGAAGGTCATTTCAAAATCTGGATTTGCATAATTGTATAAATGGAGAGAAAGAGGCATACCCAAAGTTGTTCGATTCGGCTTTTGGGAAAGGTATTTATTAATTTCCTCCTCCTTATTCTCCTCGCCGTTAATCAATACCGTATTTTCTTTGAGTAAATTTTCGTTTTCTTGAACATATTTAATACTATTGCAAGACACCAACAGTACAAGTGTCAATGCAAATAACCGTATTTTGGCAAAAATTGAAAACAACAAGCGATAATTTAAAACTATTTCAAAAGTAACACTATTTACATGCTAAGCAAAAATCAGTTAAAATTTATCCAAGGTTTAAAGAAAAAAAAAATCCGACAGTCAGAACGATTGTTTTTGGCGGAAGGTGTTAAGGTAGTAGAAGAGCTCCTTAGATCTTCTTTTATACTGCACAAATTATATTTTACTGAAGCTTATACTAATTCTCTAAACGTTGCAGATTATCATTTAATTACTGATAAAGAGCTTCAGCTTATCAGTGATTTTTCGACACCAAACCAGGTTCTGGGAATCTTTGAGATTCCTGATGTCAAGGATTCTGTTCATGAAGGTATAACCGTCTTGCTGGACGAAATCAATGACCCTGGAAATTTGGGTACAATTATACGATTATGTGACTGGTTTGGTGTGCAGCAATTGGTTTGTTCCACAAATACCGTTGACTGCTATAATCAAAAAGTTGTTCAGGCTAGTATGGGTTCATTAGCTCGGGTTCAAGTGACCTATGTTGATTTGAACTTCTATTTAAAGCAGGAAAGAAGAACCATTTATGGAACCTTTTTAAATGGGGACAATGTTTACCAAACTGATTTGGAATCTGATGCTGTTATAATTCTTGGAAATGAGGCAAATGGCATATCTGATAATGTTGCCGCTGCAGTTGACAAAAAATTAACCATCCCTCAATTTGGCCAACAGCAACTTACTGAGAGTCTTAATGTGGCCATGGCCACCGCAATTTTTTTAAGCGAATTCAAAAAATGATTAAAACTTGTTAATTGTTGCTCTAATGGCAACCAGTTTCGTTAGCAAATCTTCTAAATGGTCTAATTTAAGCATATTGGCCCCATCTGATTTTGCCGTGGCCGGATCGTGATGTGTTTCAAGAAAAATCCCATCCACTCCTACAGCTATACCCGCTCTTGCTACCGTTTCAATAAGCTCGGGCTTACCTCCGGTAACCCCACTGCTTTGATTAGGTTGCTGCAATGAATGTGTTATATCCAAAATGGTTGGGGCAAATTTTTGCATAACTGGTATCCCGCGATAATCTACGATCATGTCCTGATATCCAAACATGGTTCCTCTATCAGTAATCATAACTTGAGCATTGCCAGAGTCCTGAACTTTTTTTACGGCGTGTTTCATGGCATCCGCACTCATAAATTGACCTTTTTTCAAATTTACCGTGCGCCCAGTTTTTGCAGCAGCAACAACCAAATCCGTCTGCCTCACCAAAAAAGCTGGTATCTGTAAAATATCCACAAATTCTGCTGCTTTTAGCGCATCTGTTTCGCTATGGATATCTGTTACTGTTGGCAGGTCAAATTCCTTTCCTACTTTGGCCAGAATTCTTAAAGCTTTTTCATCTCCAATACCTGTAAAACTATCAATTCTGGATCTATTGGCTTTTTTAAAACTTCCTTTAAAGACATAAGGAATTTTTAGTTTGTCTGTTATGCCAACCACCCTTTCTGCAATTCTCATAGCCATTTCTTCACCTTCAATAGCACAGGGACCAGCTAAAAGAAAAAAATTATTACTTGAAAGATGCTTTAAACTTGGTATAAGTGATAAATCCATAGACTAAAAGTTTTTGCAAAGATACATTTAAGTTGCTAATTCTTAAAAAATGGAAACGTCCCATTGAATTCTCACCATGTGCTCTGTATGATCATCTATGTTGAATTGATTGAAATCAAGATAGGAATAATCTACGGTCAATTTATTCTTATGTCCTTTGAAGAACCAGTTCAAACCAAAGGTATACTCATTATTATTATTGCCTGACATATTTGTGTCCGGATCATAAAATGCCTGGCGTGCAAATACCTCAAGAGGTTTAGGGAACTTTTCAAAAAGATAATGAAAGAAATACCCTACTTGAAAATAGTTACCCATTAACAAGGTTTCCTCCAGATTGATCTTATCATCTATATTCTTATAGTGTAATTCCTGTTGCCAGGATAGGCCTCTGTATTTAAAAGCTGTCCCAAACATAAATTGATCTACCTTGTACTGCCCGTCAACTCCACTTTCATATCCATATAACTGGCCTCCTCCACTGGTTGAGAACCTTGTATAAGGAGACGTATTGGTTACCCCAGCAACCGACAAAGAAGACACAAACTTTTTATGAAATTTCAGATCTGAACCGGTAAAGCCCAGTTCTTTACCATTTGGATTCCATTGCAACCTTAGCATGTACATTAAGTTGTCGTCATCTCCAACTGTTCCTCCCCGACCGCTACCAGTTAACACTTCTGCCCAATAATTGAAATTGGCAGCCCCTCCACCGTCTATATTTCCATATAGAGATACTCCTTGTTGTCTGTCAATTGTAAATACTCTATTAATTAAAGAACGTTCAAGCCCTGTTTGTTTTCCGGATGAGATGATCCTTTCACGTGAATACCTGGCCTTCCATTGACCTACACGAAATTTCAAGTAGCTATATTTTTCGATCTGAGCCCTGAAATCAAGCAGATTTCCACCACGAACATCCTGTTCAAGATAAAAATTATATTCAGGACTTCCTACATAACCTCCAAATTTGATCCTGGCGCGACTAATTCCAAAATTGATGTCATCATCGCTGAAATCATCCTCACTGGTCGGAAAGTTTGCATGAGGATAAGACAGTCTGAATTGACCTCTAAAGTCAATATAGAACATATACCTGTCCTGATCAAAATGGAACTCAAATCCCTTTCCCTTTTTTAAATAAAAATCCTTTATACTATCGGATTTCTTTTCTGCTTCCTGTGAAAAAGAATTAGAAACCCAAAAAAGGCAAAAAATAGCAATAATTATAACCTGACGCATGTTAAATTTATTAATTCGTTAAGTTTTGGAAAAGTGATTCCAGGCTTACTATTTTTCGATTTAGTTGTAAGGTTCTTAGCCCATTTTGATGAGCGAAATCGAAAACTTCAGCACGCATATCCTTTTCGGTATCAAAAATAAGATTCCAAATATGATCAGAGATATTTACGGCTTGCTTCAGGTTTGGGAGCTTCTTTAAAAGTTGTTCTTCAACCTTTAGGTCAAATTCAACTTCAATGACTTGATTTTGTTCAGACAAAAAATCGCTCAATTTCCTGTCGGCAACGATATTGCCTTTATTTATAATGATCACCCTGTCGCACATGGCTTCAACTTCTTGCATAATATGGGTCGATAAAAGGATGGTTTTAGTCTTTCCAATTTCTTTAATGAGACCTCTAATTTCTTTCAATTGGTTGGGATCCAAACCAGTAGTTGGTTCGTCAAGAATCAGTACTTCGGGATCGTGTAAGAGTGCGGCCGCTAAACCCACTCT
>JAUXCI010000233.1 GCA_030618945.1 Flavobacteriaceae bacterium | reverse complement strand
TTAAATTTCCACACCACGAATGTGAAATTGCTCAAGCTATGGCATGTAACCATAAAGCTCCTGTTAAATACTGGATGCATGGAAACATGTTGACCATGAACGGCAAAAAAATGTCTAAATCTACCGGTAATAACATTCTTCCGGAAGAGATTTTTAGTGGACAAAATGAAAATATTAGCAAGGCTTATGCGCCTAGCGTTGCGAGATTCTTTATGATGCAGGCACATTACAGAAGCGTGCTCGATTTTTCTGATGATGCCATCAAAGCATCGGAAAAGGGCTATAACCGCCTTATGGATGCATTGAGTATTGTCAAAGAGGTCAAAGCATCTAAAGTATCAACTTTGGATGTCAAAGCCTTGAAAAGCAAATGCTATGAGGCCTTGAATGACGATTTTAATACACCTGTATTAATTGCGAATTTATTTGAAGGGGTCAAATGGATTAATCTGCTTAAGGACAATAAGGAATCCTTAAGGGAGGAGGATCTGACACTGTTAAAGGAAACAATGAATATTTTTATTTTTGATATTCTCGGCTTGGAAAATGAACATCAAACGGATAATAATTCTCAAAAGCTAGACGCAGTTGTGAGCATTCTGATCAAAATGAGAGAAGAGGCAAGAGATAATAGAGATTGGGCTTTATCAGATAAAATCAGAGATGAATTGATTGAAATTGGTATACAGTTAAAAGATGGTAAAGAAGGTACAACCTATTCTTCGCATTGAGAAAAATGACATAAAGTGTTGAAAAAGATTTTGACATATCCATTTATATTATTGATTCGATTCTACCAGGTCGCAATTTCTCCATATACGCCTTCAAGTTGTCGTTTCTCACCAACATGTTCGCATTATGCCATAGAAGCCTTTCAGGTTCATGGGCCCGTCCGTGGCCTCTGGTTAACAGTGAAAAGGATTGGCAAATGTCATCCGTGGGGGAGTAGTGGTTATGATCCTGTACCTGATAAAGAGTCAAACAATAAAAGATCATGAGAAGGATGATTTTTAATGACTTTCATTTATATTTACGCCTTAAATAAAATTCAATGTTTTTAAGTATCGATTGGAATCCAAACGTAGAGCTATTTAAAATAGGATCTTTTGCAGTAAGATATTACAGTTTGATGTTTGTAGTAGCTTTTGTTCTCGGTTTACAAATAATGAAGAAGATCTACGAGCGTGAAGGTATAGCTGCTGAAAAATTAGACACATTATTTATTTATACTGTTATTGCTACTATATTGGGAGCCAGAATTGGACATTTTTTATTCTATGATATTGAATTCCTTTTATCAAGACCCTTGGAAGTTTTATTACCAATAAGACTTAACCCTTTTCAATTTACCGGATATCAAGGTCTTGCCAGTCATGGGGCTGCCATTGGAATCATTATTGCCATGTATTTTTATTCCAAGAAAGTGGTTCACAAACCCTTACTATGGATATTAGACAGAATTGTAATACCTGTGGCAAGTGGTGCAATTTTCGTTCGTTTGGGAAATTTAATGAATTCTGAAATTATTGGAAAGGCAACCAACACAGATTATGGATTTGTTTTTATACAATTAGGTGAGGATTTTCCTAGACACCCTGCACAATTATATGAAGCTTTTGGTTATCTGGTCACTTTTATCGTGCTATATTATTTTTATTGGAAAACAGATAAAAAGGATAAACTAGGATTTCTTTTTGGAACGTTTATGGTTTTTTTATGGTCCGTAAGATTCATCGTTGAGTTCTTTAAAGAAGCTCAGGTGGACAAACGGGGTGATTGGGACCTGAATACCGGTCAACTCCTGAGTATACCAATGATACTTGTTGGTTTATACTATATGTTCAGGAAAGTAAAAAAGAATTAAATTTTGCGATTTTTGTCGTATGGAATACTGTTTAAAAGGTATTCTATAGCTTCGTTTCTTGCTTCAGTTTTTCTGTTAGCTTTGATTATTTCAAAAGGAATTCCTCCATTTTCAGTGTTCTTAAACATTCTATTTTTGTAATCAGTATAAGAATCCCATAATTCTTGAGCCCTTTCGTCAACCTTGCTCATTTTCCATTGTTTGAGAGGATTGTTTTTAATTTCCTCAAAACGAATTGCCTGTTCTTTTTTAGAGATAGACATGTAGACCTTAACCAGTAAAATACCGGATTCAGTAATCATACGTTCGAAATCATTGACTTGGTTCATAAAGATTTTATACTGTTCATCTGAACAAAAACCATTTACAGGTTCCACTACGGCACGATTATACCAACTTCTATCAAAAAATACGATTTCACCTGCTTTTGGAAATTGTTGAATGTATCGCTGGAAATACCATTGCGTCTGTTCTTCTTCCGTTGGCCTGGGCAAGGCAACGATTCTGTAATGTCGAGGGTTGATCCGTTCTGTAATCCTTCGAATTGCCCCCCCTTTTCCGGCGGCATCTCGACCTTCAAAAATAACGATTACCGATTGTTGTTTTTCAATAATACAAGACTGCAACCGCACCAGTTCCGTTTGTAATACTTTTAGTTTTTTAATGTTTTTTAATGACCTTAAAGTTCGAGTTAAATTAATCTCATCTTCATTTAAGATATTAAACAAGCCTCTTTTTGAATTTAAGCGCTTTAAGTCTGATTCTGATATGTCTTTCATAATATTTTAATCGTATTTGTGTAATGATCTGAAATAACGCATGATCACGTTTGGATCAGGCATTAATGAGAAATCAGAATTTTCTTTTGCATCGTAATCAAATTGGGACAATACATAGCGCATACATTCCAAACGAGCTCTTTTTTTATCATTAGTTTTAACAATGATCCAAGGACTAAAAGATGTGTGTGTTTTACTAAACATTTGCTCTTTGTATTTGGTGTAATCTTCCCAATACTCCTGTCCTTTTTTATCGACCGGGCTAAATTTCCATCTTTTAAGTAGATTATCCTCTCTGGAATCAAACCTCATCAACTGTTCTTCTTTTGTAATTGACAACCAAAATTTTATTATGATTACACCATCTTCATACAACATATGTTCAAACTCAGGTAATTGCGCCATAAACTGATCATATTGGTCTTGAGAGCAAAAGCTCATAACAGGCTCAACAACAGCTCTGTTATACCATGATCTGTCAAAAAACACAATTTCCCCAGGATTAGGTAAATGCTTTATATAACGAGTGAAATACCATTGACCTTTTTCCACATTGGTCGGTTTGTTAAGTGCCACCAATCGCATGGATCTAGGATTCAGATGTTCCGTAAACCTTCTGATATTACCTCCTTTACCCGCGGCATCCCTACCTTCAAAAATAATTGCAACCCTTTTGTTGGTTTTTTTTACCCATTGTTGAAGTTTAACAAGTTCAATTTGTAATTTTTCTTTTTCTTTTTCATATTGTATAGTAGATTGGATATCACTAATGTCAATATTTTTTTCTTCCAGAATATGCAACAAATCATCATGATTTTCAATCTTATTGAAATCTTTTGTAGTGAGATCTTTTACTCGTTTTTCGCTCATAATTTATTCGGTTAAACATGAATTTGGATTATTGGAAATGATTAACTGAGTATCTCGAGGAGATATATAAGGTATGCCTAGTCCCATTCCCCTAAGGACAAACAATAATCCAATTATAATTACAAATATAGGGATTGCTTTTTGAATTTTATTTCGAACTGAAACTTTTAAAAAATTACCTAAATATACTGCTCCTGTCATCATGGGAACCGTTCCCAAACCGAAAAAAATCATGTAGATAGAACCATCGAGTAATTCGCTGGTTGAAATGGATCCAAGTACTGCCATATATACCAGACCACAAGGGAGAAAACCATTAAAGAAGCCAATAAGAAATAGTGCCTTTCTTGAACTTTTATTCAAGTATAATCCAAGTTTGGATTTTACCTTGCCAATCAAGGTGTAAAATGGTCTGGAAAGCTTGAATTTACCTAGTACTCTTGTGGGAATAATAACACTTATTATCATGATTAGTCCCACTAAAATGGACAATCTTTGTTGAAACCCGGCGAGATATAAGCTTTTGCCCAATAAACCGAAAAGGGCGCCTATGAGCCCATAGGCCAGTAAACGTCCAAGGTGATATAATAAGGTGCCCATAAAGGTTTGAACCTTGCTGGACTTATTTACAGGTAAAATAAAGGCTATTGGACCGCACATTCCAATGCAGTGAAAACTTCCAATCAGGCCTAATATAAATGCAGTATAATAAATTTTGTCTTTTTTAATAAAACCAGGACTCTTTATAAAGATATTCCTGATCTTCATTTTGCCATTCAATTCTAACAATCCACTTTC
>JAUXCI010000159.1 GCA_030618945.1 Flavobacteriaceae bacterium | reverse complement strand
GCATTGGCCGTTGGATATTTGGATTATCTTGGCACTAATACTTATTCGGCTGAATTATTGGCAAAAGAATTTTACAAATTGGGAATCAACCATAGCGTTAATGTTGGCAACGACCGTTGCTATATAAGCATTTCTGGTTTGCAGGAAAATATGGCAAAAGGACTGGAATTATTAGAGCAATTACTGGCTGATGCAATGGTTGATCAGGAAGCATATAATAAATATGTTGCAAGTATTTTAAAAGCCAGAGAGGATGGTAAATCGCAAAAAGGTAATATTCTTCAAAATGGATTATTGAGTTATGCCCAATATGGCGAAAACTCACGTTTACGTGAAATCTATACAGCCGACGAGCTAAAGGCCATAAATCCATCTGAATTGGTTACGATTATCAAGGATTTAGTAAACTTTAAACATCGAATATTTTATTATGGAAAAGATGAAAAGCAAGCCATAACCGCATTAAATAAAAATCATGTTGTTCCTGCTGAATTAAAGGACTATCCGGTTGCCAAGCAATATGAGCAGCTGGAAACCGGAGGCGAAGTATATTTTTCTAATTTTGACATGGTACAGGCTGAGTTATTTTTGATATCAAAAGGAGATAAATTTGATCCCAAAAAGATAGCTCTTGCAAGTGTTTTTAATTCTTATTTTGGAAGTGGTTTTTCATCTATAGTTTTGTCAGAATTACGAGAATCACAATCTTTAGCCTATGCTGCATCAGCAGGTTATTTACCCGCAAGTAACAAGGAATATGATGACAGGGTATTTGCCTATTTAGGTACTCAGGCTAATAAATTGCCTCAGGCTGTGGATGCCATTATGAAACTAATGAATAACATGCCTGAAGCCCAGGAGAATTTTAACAAGTCCAAAAATGAGGCCCTAAAAAAAATAGCAGCCCAACGCATTACAAAATCCAATATTTTCTGGAATTATGAAAGATTGAAAAAAAGGGGGATTGACTACGACAACAGAGAAGAAATTTATAATGAAATTCAAAATATGACGATGGAGGATTTGAGCAATTTCTTTAACGAAAATGTAAAAGGGAATAATTATTCTGTTGCGGTTATTGGAAATAAAAATGATATGGATATGAAAGCCTTGTCCAAATTAGGACAGGTGCATGAAATGGATGTTGATTATTTGTTTAATTACAAAGAAGTCGAGGTAAAACAATAATTATCACATATTGTATAATGTAAAACTCCACATGATTCAGGTTAATGTGGGGTTTTTATTTTTTGTAAGACAATCTACGTAACAAATTTATTACCTTTGAATTTAGTTATTTAAATTAATAGGAAGAATGAAATTATTAGAAAATAGAACGGCCTTGATCACCGGGGCCTCCAGAGGCATTGGGAAGGGTATTGCAATTGAATTTGCAAAACAAGGTGCTAACGTGGCCTTTACCTTTAACGCCTCAGTTGAAGCAGCCAAGGAGCTTGAAAAGGAATTGGAGAGCTATGGCATCAAGGCAAAAGGATATCAGTCTAATGCTGCAAAATTTGATGCAGCACAGGAACTTGTGGGAGAGGTTTTAAAGGATTTTGATTCCTTGGAAATTTTAATAAACAATGCGGGAATCACTAAAGACAATTTATTGATGCGAATTTCTGAAGAGGATTTTGACCAGGTGATTGAAGTAAACCTTAAATCTGTTTTTAACTTAACCAAGGCGGTGATTAGACCAATGATGAAACAAAGGCAAGGTTCAATCATCAACATGAGTTCGGTCGTGGGCGTAAAAGGAAATGCAGGTCAAACTAATTATGCGGCTTCCAAAGCAGGTATTTTAGGATTTACTAAATCTGTTGCTCTTGAGCTAGGATCGAGAAATATCCGTTGTAATGCTATTGCTCCAGGATTTATTGAAACAGAGATGACGGGTAAGTTGGACCCTAAAACCGTTGAGGAATGGCGAAAGGCGATTCCTTTAAAACGGGGTGGTTCACCAGAAGATGTTGCCAATGCCTGTATTTTTTTAGCCTCTGATTTATCTGCATATATAACGGGACAGACCCTTAATGTAGATGGTGGGATGCTTACCTGATATTAATAATATATTACAAAAATAAAAAGCAAGCCTATATCTTTATGGGTTTGCTTTTTAGTACAAGTGCTTTGCTTAATGATAAGCTGATAAGAATAAATGGATGCATTAAATATATTTTTGAGTATTCTGGCTGTTGTAATCGCAGGTCTTATTGTTTATTATCAATACTATTACAAACAAAAGCTTAGCCAGGATTCCAAAATACTTTCTCTTTTTCGATTTGTTACTTTTTTTGCGATATTGATGCTATTGATAAACCCGGGTTTTATTCAAAACAGCACAGAAATTATCAGACCAAATTTAATGTTAGCCATTGATAATTCTGAATCTATTGCTCATTCAGGATCGGAAGAAATAGTTAGGCAATTGCTTGATGATTTCAAAACAGATCAAGAGTTAAATAAAAGATTTGATATGAACAGCTTTCAATTTGGTGAACGGCTTAGCTCGGATACCCTGTTGAATTTTGAAGAAACACAAAGTAATATTTACCAAGCGGTTAAGGATATAAATCTGGTCTCAAGCCAAGAATCATCTCCAATAATTTTGATCACTGACGGTAACCAAACCTATGGTCAAGCCTATGCTTATATGAATTCTAAGCATAAGGTTTTTCCAGTTGTTATTGGGGACACTATTATAAAATCGGATTTAGAAATTAGCCTTGTTAACGTGAATGCTTACGCCACACTGGAAAACAAATTCCCTGTGGAAGTATATTTAAATTACCAGGGAAAAGCCATCCTCGAAACCAAATTTGTAATAGAAAAGGACGGAGTGATTATTCATACAGAAAAAATTAATTTTTCTGTGGATCGAACGAATCATCGATTGGAATTTCATTTGCCCGCAGATCAGATGGGTATGCAGCTTTATAAGGCTCGTTTGATCCCTTTTGAAGGTGAAGATAATACCCTTAACAATTCCTTTGATTTTGGGATTGAAGTTATTGACGAGAAAACAAAGGTGGCCGTGTTGTATGATGTTTTGCATCCTGACTTGGGTATGATCAAACGAAGTATTGAATCAAATCAACAAAGGACAGTTGAATTAGTCCCTGTGGATGACTTTTCCAAAATGGACAAGGACTTTTCCATATTTGTATTGTACCAACCCAACGAGGACTTCAAACAAATTATGGAACAATTAGTTGAGGATGATATTTCCTATATGATTATTACAGGTACTCATACCAACTGGGGTTTTTTAAATAAATTTCAGAGCGCCTTTACAAGAGAAGAGTCGGGTATTACTGAAAATTATTTCCCTGTGTATCAAGAGAATTTTACAGCTTTTCAAACCGAAGATCTGGGTTTTGATAGTTTTGAACCCTTGATCGATTATTTCGGTAATTTAAGCTTTAATGTGCCTTATGAGTCAATACTCAGCCAAAGTGTTAATGGCATTAAATCAAATGATCCTTTGTTAGTTGGCTATCAAGAAGGGACCAATAGGAGGGTGGTTCTTTTTGGAGAAAATATATGGAAATGGCGTCTGAATAGTTTTAAGGCTAGCAATTCTTTTGAGAAATTCGATCAGTTTTTCAACAGTTTGATTCAATATCTGCACCTGACGGATAAAAATAAAAGCATGGAACTGATTTACAATACTGTTTATCATGCGAATGACCCAATTGTAATTAGGGTAAAAAACTATGATAGCAACCTGAAACCTGATTTGAATTCGGATATATTTTTTCAATTTAAAGACGCAGAAAAAAGCATTCCTTTTTACGTAAAAAATAAGGCCTACGAAACACAAATACCAACTTTAAAGGAAGGTAAATATCAATTTGACATAATCAACAAGAACTCAAAAAAGAAGCAATCGGGCTCCTTTATGGTAGTTGCATTTACACTGGAACAAGAAAAAACGAGCGCAAATGCAGGGGGCTTGAACCGATTGTCAATGAACTCAGGCGGACAGCTATTTTATCAAGATCAGTTTGCGGAGTTGAAACAAATTTTACTTGAAAACCCTAGTTTTAGATCAGTGGAAAAGGAAAATATTAAAATGATTTCTTTAATTGATTGGAAGTGGCTTTTAGGGCTAATTGTACTATCTTTGGGCCTGGAATGGTCAATTAGAAAATATAGAGGATTGACCTGACAAATAAATTTGAATTAGTATTAATTATTAAATAAATTAAAATGGCACAACAACCACAATTAAATTTCCCTAAGGGAATATTACCGATTGTTTTTATCGGAATTATATTATTGATTTTTGTTTCTAAATCTACAGTGACCCTTGATGCAGGGGAAGCTGGTGTTTTATGGAAAAGGTTTGCAGGAGGAGTAGTTACTGATCAACCGCCTTTAGGGGAAGGTTTTCACTTGGTAGCACCTTGGAATACAGTGATTGTATATGAAACAAGACAACAGGAATTAACTGAAAAAATGAAAGTACTTTCTTCAAATGGACTGGATATTCAGTTAGAGGCAACCGCATGGTATCAACCAGTAACCGCTGAACTAGGATTTCTTCACCAGACCAAAGGAACGAATTATTTGGACAGGGTTTTAAAACCGGCAATGCGTTCAGCCACGCGAAGCGTGGTGGGGAGGTATACCCCTGAACAGATTTATTCATCTAAAAGAGATGCAATTCAGGAAGAGATTTATGATGAAACGAAAAAGATTGTAGAAGACCAGCATATTCAATTGAATGATGTACTTGTAAGAGATGTCACGTTGCCTGCAGCTATCAAAGATGCGATTGAAAGAAAACTAAGCCAGGAACAAACATCTTTGGAATATAAATTCAAATTGGAAATTGCGGAAAAAGAAGCTGAAAAACAACGAATTGAGGCACAAGGAAAGGCCGATGCGAACAGAATACTAAGCGCCTCACTTACTGACAAGATTCTAAAGGATAAAGGAATCGAGGCAACACTGAAGCTTTCTCAATCTCCTAATGCCAAAGTTGTGGTTGTTGGAGGGTCCGATGGACTTCCTTTAATCTTGGGGAATAACTAATAACAAACAGAGTGTTTGATACCAAAAAAGGCCGGATTTCTCCGGCCTTTTTTTAGTAAGAATCCTTAACACGAATGATATCTTTTTTTACCTGACCTTTTTGTAGCGCCCTGTAGTTTTCATAGCACTCTAGAACGGCTTCTATGATTTGAAGGTCACTGGCTTTATTGATAAATCTATTGGAATAATTACATTCTGAAAGAAGGTCGTTTAATTCTTTTCGACTCATATCCAAATAATCCATCATGATCTCGCGGCTGTATTTTTGCTCCATCATATTCCTCATTTGATCTCCTTCTTTCATTTTTCTCAGGCGATCCATTTCTTTGGGTTTTTTCCCAAATTTGTTATACCAGAAATCTACTGGGTTAAATACGGCTCCGAGACCTGAATTATAGTTTCTGTTATAGGAATTGCCTGTCTCATAGGCTTGTGGTAGCCCGTTTATATGAATACGGCTATAGGAATCAGATGGGACATTTTTTGCATCAACTACCAAAACGCCAATAAGTTTGTGCGATTTTAACGTAACTTCCTCAATGTTAACCACTTTTTCATGAATAGCGATTTCCAGTTCGTTACCTTTTAACAGGTCATTGGTGATTTTCAATTTTATGGATTGATAACCTATATACGAAATAAATATAGTGTCGTTGACCGTGGCCGGAATTTCAAATTTCCCATTCGAAGTGGTAATAGTTCCGTGCACAGAATTCAAATTCACGACGTGCGCACTTTGAAGAGGCTTTCTATCCGTTATGCTAATGATCCTTCCCCGCAGATAGTGTATTCCCTTACTGAGTTCCATACTTATTGAATCTTGCACGATGGAATCTTTGCTGACCTCAGGTAAATCCTGAGCATACATGGTCAAAGTCAAGCAAATCAAAAAAGATGTGAGCACAAATTTTTGCATGGGGCAATGATACTAATTATTATGCGATTTTTTTAATAAAAAAATGTGAAAATTGATGAAATCAATCTTTGAATGCAAGCTTTTAAATGCCTTAGCTCAAATATAATTGCTGTGGGTTAATGATGCGCATTAAAGCCAAATTGATCATTAGGTTTTAAAACTAACTGTTCCTGGATAGAAGCTAAGACGCAAAGGCCATTTTGCAAGTAAAATAATCAATAATGCAGCAAAAAATGAACTGAAATCGTTAAATTTATCTGCAGTT
>JAUXCI010000271.1 GCA_030618945.1 Flavobacteriaceae bacterium | reverse complement strand
TAATGCTGGGGTTTCTGCTGTAAGCGCGCTTGAAAAAACGGCTAAAAACATTCTGTCCAAACCTATAGAAGTTTCAACTACGTAAGGAACGTAGTTCTTGTTTTGTTCGTGATCGAAGAATTGTAATTTTTTTCCCGAGAATTTCTCATGTGCTTTAAGATCAAAATCAGTTCTGGAGTGTATTCCTTCCAATTCTTTAAATCCAAAAGGAAAATTAAATTCAATATCGGCCGCAGCATTGGCGTAATGGGCCAGCTTGTCATGATCGTGAAAACGGTAGTTCTCTTGACCTAAGCCTAGTGAAAGGTGCCATTTCAACCTTTTTTCCTTCCATTCCTCATACCATTTAAGTTCTTCACCAGGTCGAACAAAAAATTGCATTTCCATTTGTTCAAATTCTCGCATTCTAAAAATAAATTGCCTTGCAACGATTTCATTTCTAAAGGCTTTCCCGGTTTGGGCAATTCCAAAAGGAATTTTCATTCTACCGGTTTTTTGGACATTAGCAAAATTCACAAATATACCTTGCGCCGTTTCAGGACGTAAGTATAGATCCATCGCAGAGTCTGCAGAAGCTCCTAATTTGGTTCCGAACATCAGGTTAAACTGTTTGACGTCGGTCCAGTTTTTAGATCCGGATACAGGACAAACAATCTCCAATTCTTCTATAAGCGCTTTAACATCTTTCAGGTCTTCATTTTCCAGAGACTGAGCCATTCTGCTCAATACTGCTTTCTTTTTTGAAAGATATTTTACAACCCTAGGGTTAGTAGTTATAAATTCATTTTTGTCAAAAGCTTCACCAAAGCGTTTTGCCGCCTTATTAATTTCTTTTTCAGCTTTTATATTTAATTTTTCCGCATAATCTTCGATCAAGACATCAGCCCTATACCTTTTCTTAGAATCCTTATTGTCAATAAGTGGATCATTAAAGGCATCCACATGGCCAGAGGCTTTCCAGGTAGTAGGGTGCATAAAAATGGCTGAATCTATCCCAACAATGTTTTCGTGCATCTGAACCATTGATTGCCACCAATATTCACGGATATTCTTTTTTAGTTCGGCTCCATTTTGAGCATAGTCATATACAGCGCTTAAGCCATCGTAAATTTCACTTGACTGGAATATGAACCCATACTCCTTGGCGTGGGAAATAACCTTTTTAAACTTGTCTTCTTGATTTTTCATGCGGCAAAAATAAATAATTTATATACAGGGAATAAAAAAAGGAAACACAATTTGTGTTTCCTTTTAAATATATTATTTTGTTTTAGTTTACAGGCCTAAGAACGAGTCATTTAATTCTAATGACGCCGAACCTACTAATTTACCTTCTACATAAACTTCAATCGGATAACTACCTTTTTCGTATTTATCTCCTTTTCTTTCCACAAGCATTACCACGTCAAGATTAGCGTTTTCGTAGTTAATAATGGTTTGATCTGTATATTTAGCCTCTGTACCGTCAGCTATATTGAAAGTTCCTTTTGCATTGATCACTTGACCAGCAGGGTTTCTTAATACGATAAAAGCTTCTTTATCTCCAGGTGTGGCAATTTCATTTTCTATCAATCTGAAAGCCACCTTAATGGCGTCAGTTTTTTGCGCTTTATTGGTCTCAGTGTATTTTCCATTAGAACGCATTTTCATGGCAGTAACCTGAACATTTTCTACATTGATGGCTCCTCCAATTTCTACTTTACGGGCCAACTCCATATTCTGTGCTACCAAGGTATCATTATAAGTTGTTTGGATCGTCAATTGACTATTGATACTGTCTTTTTCTTCAGATAGTATATTATTTGACATTTTAAGAGAATCTACCTCGTCCAATAATCGGGTGTTGGTTTTCTCTAAACTTGCAAGTTGTCCTCGATACCTTCTTAAAACACTTGAATTGATTGTTTTTAAATTTTCAACAGAATCCTTTAGAATAGCAATCTTTTCCTTTTCTGTTGTTAAAGAATCTGTCAGGCTCGTATTGGATGCAATAGCTATATCGTATTTTTCTTCCATAGCTGTTAGGTTACCAATAATTTGTTCTTTTTCATCCTGTAAAAACTTAACTGCTTCTTTATGATCGTTATTGTTATAAAAGGTGTAACCAATTAGACCAAATAACAAGATGGTAAGCGCAATAATTAATATTTTACTGTTTGAAGATTTAGAATTTTCTTCCATAATTATAGAATTAAGTTTACATTTTAGATTAATCTTAACTTATTTAACGAAATAAATCGAAAAAATTGTGTGCAAATTTAGTTTTTTTTAAAGTTTTTAAAGAATTTTTAGAAAGAATTAAAATGACTGTTAATAAAAAAATGAATTTATATGAAAATGATAGATGATATATTTAACATATTTTTCCCTGAAACCTGTTTGATATGCTCGCAAGAAGTGGAAATTAAAGGCCATTTGATTTGTTTTTATTGCTTGTCAGAATTGCCATTAACTCATTTTTCTTTTATGCCTAGAAACAGGTTAGAAAAATCATTTAGAGGTAGAATACCAATCACCTCTGCAAGTTCCTTATTATATTTTCATAAAAAGGGCCCGGTTCAAAAATTAATGCACCAGCTCAAATACCATAATAAACAGGAAATTGGAACATATTTTGGCAATTGGCTGGGCGAAGAAATATTGAGAAACGAAAGGTTTGAAACAATAGATTTTATTTTACCAGTACCAATGCATCCTGATAAGCAAAAAAAGAGAGGATATAATCAGGTAACAACTTTTGCAGAAGGTCTTTCGGGAAAAACCAAGGCTCAGATGTTGCCTGACCTGCTTGTCAAGATTTCAAAATCCTTATCCCAAACTCATAAAAACAGAATTGAAAGAAATGAAAATAAAAGAATTGAATTTAAGTTGAGAGATCGCATAATTCTCCAGGATAAACATGTTCTTTTAGTAGATGATATCATTACTTCCGGCTCAACATTAGAAGGTTGTTGGGAGCCACTTAGTAAGGTTAAAGGAATAAAAATAAGCTTGGCCAGTATAGCTTTTACGGTTTAAATTTTGAAAAATATATTGGTGTAAAGGAAAAAAATAATTGTTAATTTGTATTTTATTTAAGGTATGAGTTTGCGTAATTTTTTATTAGTATTCAGTTTGTTACTTCTTTTGAGTTGCGCTCGAAGAGGTCGCCCAGAAGGCGGACCCAAAGACTTTGATAAACCAATTATGGTTAAGGCAGATCCTGATTTTAAGAGCCTTCATTTTGACGAAGACGAAATAAAGATCTATTTTGATGAATACGTAAAACTCAAGGATGTTAATTCAGAGCTTATAGTTTCTCCTCCTCTTAAGTACCCGCTTGTAATTTCGCCTTTGGGTTCGCCAAGCAAAAAGATTACCATTAAACTGAAAGATACCCTTCAGGAGGATGCAACTTATACTTTTAATTTTGCCCAAAGTATCCTTGAAGTCGGATCGTAGCCATGTCGTTCTG
>JAUXCI010000131.1 GCA_030618945.1 Flavobacteriaceae bacterium | reverse complement strand
GGCAGTTTTTATATGAAAACCCAGACTTTGAAGGTAGTAAAATCTTAATAGATAAATTAGATGCTTTCCTTAATACAAAAGCCGGTTGGCAAGGTCTTTTAAATTATTCTATGCGGACTATTTTGGATAATGAATCCTCAACTAACTTCTTTTTTATTTCAGAAAGGTTAAAAAGAACTCGCAACTTTTTACTTGATTTAACTTGGGCAGAGTTTATTTACAACAACTTTGAAGAGTTTGAGGTTTTTCTCAATGATTACTTAATGGAACTTGCCACATCACATGATGTAAATAAAATAAATGGAGAAGCTGAGTTAAAAATAGAAATAGCAATCTGGCTATTAGAAACAACAATTGTAAATTTAAGGGATAATGCTACCAAAGTCATATTAGAATTTGGAACAATCCACCCAGTGTACATTTTTGATAAAGTTATTGAGTATGCCAATTCAGGACGATCATACATTTATGAGAGACTTGCGTTGATTAGCTACGGGATATGTTTAAGAAAACAAAATGATCAAAAGTTTATCGAGGAAATATTTATAAAATATGTACCTCTTTTTTATGATTTGCAGTTTTGTGATAAACCTAAATCACCTAGCTATGATTATATAGTAATCGATAGCATAAAACACATAATTGATTTAGGAATTCACAAAAAAGTTTTCACATTTAAAAAACCTGAAGAAGATCAATTAAATAATTATCAGTTTTTTAATGATGAAGAATGGCCAGAAATAACACCCGAAGATGAGAAGGTGGTTAGTGGAACTACACCAAACCATTACACAAGTAAATATCTGGATCCATTAAGCATGGATTTTATTATTTATACTATTCCTCGACTTTTTAAAAGAGGTGTCATACACGAGGTCACAGCAAGAGCAAATATTTATAAAAGGCTCACACAGAAAGGCTACAAAGCAATTAAATATGAGAAAGGATTTCAAAAATTCGAAAGTAGTTTTTACCATGGGGAAACTCCATATGGCGCTAGTGGCAAGGTGGAGAGATTGGGCAAAAAGTACTTATGGATAGCCTTCTTTGAGTATGCTGGGCATTTGCTTAATAACAATCAACTGAGGGTCTGGTATCAAGATGATCCAACTTACAAAAAGCACTATGATCGTCTAAGTGATATGGAAATTGAGGTTAGTCACCCCAAACTAAATTTTATAAATGAAAAGTTATTTACAATTGATCTTTTGTCACATAAGTCAGATAAACCAGACTGGGTTTATGTCGAAAAATTTGATGAGTTAAAAAGTGTCATGAATTGGAACTTTGAAGAAGGATCCTTTACTTTATTATATGGACTATTTATACAGAAAGCTGATCAAGGATATGATTGCCAATCATTTTTATTGGTGGATTCATTTCTAGTTTCAAGAAGTGACATTGAAGGAAAAGAACACGAAATAGGTAACCGTAATATGGACTGGGATCATGATCTGTATTCACTAAGTTCAATGCACAATGTATACTTTGGCGAACTCTATTGGGCAGATAATGTTCCAGTAAGAATAAAAAAAGAGTCAGCATCAATACCAACAGAAAAAGAAGAAGATATTGAATATAAACTTGATTTTGAAGATATTTTGAATTATAAGGAATACCAAAACAAGAAAGCTGGTGATATTGTAGGACGAACAGAAAAAGTTCATGTTTCTTTTGAATGTGAGGCAGCGCTGATAGAATACGCCTGGGAATCTGATTCTATGATTTTTCCATCATTACGCGATTTTATCCCAACACCGGAAATAGGCAGATTTCTTAAATTAAAATCTGATCCTGCTAATTTTCAGATATTAGATATTAATGGAGATATAGCGATAAAAACGATACGGTATAAAGGTTCTGATTTTACTGAACAAAAAATTAATTATTTCAGAACAGATCTACTCAATAAATACATGGAAGAAAATGACTTAGTTCTAATGTATCAAATAAAACAACATACTTACGATAGAAAGGCAGGAGATGGTAGTGGTGATTTCCGGGGCATGAAGTTTATTTTTCCTCACATAAAAACGACATGAAAATGAAATTAGTGAAGTAATTAATCTTAAAACCATTGATAAGCTATCATGATTAATACAGTTTATATTTCATCCCATCTAAAAAACGACAAAAACAAACAGGGCAATTTTGGTTTGGGTGTTTACAATACCTTTCATGCCATTGAGGATATAGAAATCGTTGAAATAGAAAACAATAAAAATAACAGCTGGTGCCGCGATTATATGCCGGTAAAAAGAGCAGATGGAAAATTGGTACAATTTAAATATGCACCCGGCTACATGGCAAGCGACATTTGGCAAAAACACCTCCCTGATGCCAAAACAATCGAGAAAGAATTAAGAGAAAACGGTGTGGAGCAAGAAATTATTCAAAGCAACATCATCCTAGACGGTGGAGCCATTGAAGTTTTAGATGACCAGGCCATTCTTTCTGACAGGGTTTTCAGGGATAATACCGACAAAAAGCCCGAAGAAATCCTGAATGAAATAAAAATAAAGCTTAAACTGAAAAAACTGATTTTCATCCCCCAAGACCCCTATGATGATTATGGTCATGTGGATGGCCTGGCAAGATTTATTGATGATAAAAGAGTACTGATTAATGACTTGTCGGGCTTGCTGGAAGAGATTGGTTTTGAAAAGCAGAAAACCAAAAGCAAGAATCGCTATTTAATTAAACTGCTGGAGCAATGGTACTACAGTTTTTTAATGGCATTTGAAAATGCCGGACTTAAAACAGAGACGTTACCATGCACAGCCTATGGTGTTGATGATAAAAAGAACAAGAGTGGTCTGTATATTAACTTCCTAAAATTGGACAATTTGATTATCATGCCATCATTTGGCCAGGAGGAAGATAAAGAAGCTGCTCGAACACTCCAAAATTTTTATTTCAGAAAAGTCATTCCCGTGAATGCAACCAAACTCGCACCGGAGGGTGGGTTGATAAATTGTGTGACTTGGAGTCATTAAAATTAAAAAAATGAAACAGAAAAAATTCATCAAAAGCCTTTTTAAATTATTAGCCGACAATAAAAAATTCCCATCCTACCAAGCTGAAAGGAGAATTGATATTTTTATTAATTTCTTCTTGGAAGAAATTGTCCAAATTGAGTATTCTGATTCAAAAATCAGGTTTGTTGCACCGGAATTCCCACTTAAAAAATCAGAAATAGGTAAAAACGGGAAGGAATATTCCCGCTCAACAAAAGTGGATTATCTGTGCATAAGAACCCTACCAGATAATTTATCAACTATCCTATTAATTGAATTGAAAACAGATGCTCCCTCTTATGATCCAATTCAACATCAGATATACAGGGATTACAATAGCTGGAAGAAATGCATCGATGGTTTGAAAGGGATTATTAAGAATGGTAAGTTAACTTTTGCCAACAGATTGAAATATTTCTACTTGGTTTATACACTTGTGGAAAATAAGCTACTAGCAAGTCAAGATAGTATTGACACACTCAAAGCAACATACGACACGCTTTGTTCAAAATCAATAAATAAGATTCCCAAAAAAGAGAAAGCCTCATTTACCTCAAAGTTTAACAGCTATTTTAAAACTGTTGAACCTGTCGATATGAAAACACAGGTGCTTTACATTGGTCCGAAACAAATAGGAGAAAACGAAGAATTTATAAAATTTGGAGACCCTCTGATAGAAGTTGAAGAATTTGATAACGTTAAAATAAAGGTGGGCAATCAAGAAATTTGGAAGAGATTAGTTAAAATGCTTAACGAAAAATAGTTGCTTGTCATTAGCAACAGTTTAACGCAAATGTTAAGCTAAAGGGATGGCTGAATGGAATAAAATTAAACAAGATTTATTATGTATTTTTTTTCTGAGATAGATCCAAACTACCGTATAAAAGGTTCGAGAGACCCGCTTGGCTTTCAAACTTTGTGGGCTTCCGCTGGTCATAAAGCTGTAGCGCACCTATCAACGGTTTCAGTTAATTTAAAAGACTTCATGGTATTGGCCTATGCATTTTACTTTTATGGAGATAGAGATGAAAACAAATTTTTAATTTTCTTCCTAAAATTTGAACAGTTATGTGCCTATGCCCGCCGAATTCATAATAAGGAAACAGGCTTCAATGGGATTGACTTTGTAAACAAAAGAAAAGACGACAATAGTTTTTCGATTTCATTAAACTCATCCGACACATTATTAAGTAACCAGAGGAATTATGGTATCTATGGTAAATATATCAGACCATTCAGAGATATTGGGCTTATTGAAGACCCTAATTTCGGAGAAATCTTGAAGCAGTCCCTTTCTAAAACCAACGAGTCAAAAGTAAATAGGCTTATTAGCAAAATTTCAAACGATGCTAGGGTTAAAGTTACAAGGGAAGAACTTATACCCATTGCATTACTCTTAAAAACACTTACATCCAAGGAGAAGGAACTCTACAGAAAATATGTTCTACTGGTACCGAATGAACATCACCCTCAGAACAATTTATTCGACTTGATAGGTGAAGACAAGCAAATTGCAGTATCTAAATTCAATCTTCACTCTTTCATACAGACGATAATAAAAAAATCAACAATATCAGCTGAATTGAAAGCAGCTCTTAAAAATATTAGAAATACGGATAAAGTGCTCTTTCCCTTAAACAGGTTTTTTACTCATTTATTAAGTCAATCATCCTGGACAAAAAATCAAATTATTGAAGATACTTTATTTCAAAATTTACCGAAATCTTTAAATTGTGGGTTCCAAGATGAAAAAATGAGAGAACTGAATGAAATCTTGAACATGGATAATATAACAATGGTGGAGAAAATCATAAAAAGAAATGAAGAGGTTAGGAAAAATCCATGGATTATTAAAGAAAAAGCCACATACAAAGTGGTTTATGGTGAAAATGGCCAAAAACAAAATGAAGTTGATTTCAAAACCGGATATGAGTTCCAGTATTTTTTGAATTCCTACCTAAGCCTTTATAAACAAATTGAAATGGACTCATGAAGCAATATGTACTTATTGAAAAGCTTAAAGATCAAATTGGTGACCGGCAGGTAATTTCTGCCATATTTTATACCTATAACTTTGATGCTAAATTTTTTGAAAACTATGTTCTCACGACTTTCTTGCCTAATGTAAACTTTTCTGATCATGAAATTCAAAACACCATTCTTTGGCGCAAATATGTTGATGATCTCCCCCCGGTTACAGTTTACTGTGATTTTCATGCAAAAGGTATTGAAGCACCCAGCCTGAATTATGAAGTAAGAACTATTGATTTACCTGCTAAAGATGGGAAGAAGGCCTGTTTTCACCCAAAAGTATCTTTCATTTTATTGAATGATTGGTCATTGATTTTAATTGTTGGTTCAAATAATTTATCAGTTGGTGGTTGGTGTACAAACAAAGAGATCGTTTCTATTCAGGAATTGAAAAATGGCAAACTCTTTCCTTATGTCCAGAAACATCAGTTATGGAGTTTCCTAAAAGAAACAAATAATCTTACTGGAAAGGAATATACTGATGCCGAAAACAAAATGCATAATTTTTTTGCCCAGCGAAAACACACAGAAAATTCGAGTTTTCAATATTATCATTCATATCGTGGAGTTTTCTCAAATTTATTAGAGGAAATCCTTGAAGAAAATGATGAGGAATTACTTGAAAAGATAGAAATTATTAGTCCTTATTTGTCACCTGGAGTAAATCTACTTAATGAGTTAAAGGACTTAGTAAACACAGGTAGTATATATATAAACACGCCTTACAAAGCCTCGAATGAGGCTGATATAACGGAAGAAAGTTATTCCGCTTATCAGAAATTAGGAGTTAAATGGTCAAGATTCATTGAAAAGGAAAAAGAGAAAGGTTTTCGTTTTAATCACAGCAAAATTTATAGGCTTAAGACAAGTCAAAATCTATTCACTGTGATTGGCTCTGTAAATTTTACAGAGGCAGCCTGGAGGGGAAAAAGCCAAAATGGCAATATCGAAACAGCAGTTGTAATTAAAGAGCCAGCTGCAAAATGGGAACCATGGTTAGAAGAATATTTTAATAATGACATCATTTTTTCCTCTAAACAAGGTGATGAGACCCGAACTGATGACCGTGCTGATGCTCCCGATTTTCAATTTGAGTTAGACTGGGGGCAGAAGACTTTAAAATACCGAAACCTGATCAAATTTAATTTTAACGGCAAGATTGTATTTGCGTCAAGGAATGTTGAATTGAAAAAAAGAACTAATAGCATTAATCTTGACGAAAATATTATTGACGAACTAGCAAATAATCCGGTAATAAGGGTTAAGCAGTTTCATACCCAAAAAGAGTTTTTCTACTACCCAATCCAAATCGGATATGAAAATAAACCATTACCGATAAAATTAAGACTAAAAGACAATGAGCTGATTGAACTTTGGGAGCATGTATCGATTAAAGTAAAGAAAAAAACTGAAATTTCTGAACTGATAGAAAAGTTTATTTTATCCAGATTGGATAAAGAGGGAGATTTAAAGCCGGATTCGGGGCAAGTAAAATCAACACTAAATATGATGGCTTCACACATCAGTGCCCTGATAAGATTGGAAAATAGAATATTCAAAACCCCCAGATTAAAAAGAGATAATAAAAGAGCCAAAGGTTTACTGGATTATTATCTCTTTATGTCAAATATTGATACAATTAAGGGATACAGGAATTTACTCCAGGAGATGTATGAGCAAAAATTACTTCTCCCGGGAGTTTACTGGTTTTTGCTGAACCTGCTAATAATTGATTTTTACAATATTTCTAAAATAAGAGGTTATTATAGAGCAGTAAATGAACCGTATGATGGATTAAAAGCAAAGGTTAACAGTATTACCAAATCCATCAATAGTAGTTCGTTGATGCTAAGAAAAGAGTTAAAAGATGAAGGTGT
>JAUXCI010000226.1 GCA_030618945.1 Flavobacteriaceae bacterium | reverse complement strand
GGAAGGGATGAAGCATTGGGATCCATGGTATGATCACCTTTATCAAAATCATCCATTATTTTTTGGATGTTTTTATCTATTTCAGCCTTATTAGAAATGTATTTAGGAGCCAAAGATTCCTTCTCCGGAAATTGTTCGATCATCATTGTTGATGAAGGAAAGGCAAATTCAACCCCAAGGGCAGCGGCAAGTTTTACTATAGCCAAATGTAAAATATGTTTAGCAGTTTGTTCTTCACCCCAATCAAGTCCTTTAAAATAAACGTTGACTGAAATGTTCAATGAAAAATCACCAAAGGAAATAAAATCAACATTATATGACTGACTCTTGGTAGACGGATGTAAAGCGATGAGCTTTTTGATTCCATCAACAAATGCTTCGATCAATTCGGGAGGTGTATCATAGCGTATCCCGAGCTGTGTATTATATCTTCTAAAGATCCTCAATCCTTTATTATTGATGTCAGCTTCCGATATTTTACTATTAGGAATTTGGTATAGGGTGGTATCAGCTCCTCTTATTTTGGTTGATCTGAATCCTACTCTCTCCACAGAACCTTCGACGCTTCCAATAGCAATCCAATCACCTAATTGAAATGGTTTATCCAGGAATATAACCATAGTACCGATGAGATTCTTAACCGAATCCTGGGCTGCAAAAGCAATCGCAACACCACCAATAGATGCACCAGCCAAAACAGTTGAGGGGTCTACACCAAATACGGTAAGTATATGTAAAAACCCAATGAAAACAACGATGCCCTGTATTACTTTGTTCAGGATCGGAGCAAGTTGTTTATCCAATTTGGTCTTTTCATCAGCCTTATGTCCGTGATATATATTTAATATAGTTTTTGTCAATTTCAAAACCACTACAATCCAGAAGACCGCTTCTGCAATTTTCAAACCGGTTAATAATAAAACATTCCAATCGACCAATTGAAATGAAGGGAGTACATTTTTAATAAATCTCAAAATAACAATAAAAACCAGAGGTCTAGCCAACTCGCGTAAAATTCCCATTGTTTTCCCGTCCGAACTTGATCTGAAAAATATTTTCTGGATATTTTTCAGTACAAAAAACGTGATGGGCTCAAGAATAAAGAATAAAATGATACAAATAACAAGCACAATCAACATCGCTATGGGTTTCCAAATCAGCACTCCGAAGGATGTCGATCTAAAAAATTCAGGATATCTTTCCGTCAGAAATGAAAATTCGATAGGGAAAGTTTGTTTGTATAACTCGTCCAGATTTTCCAAAGTCTCTTTTGAAAAATACCAGTGACTACCCACCTTTTCAACATATATCTCAGGCATCCTCACCGGAAAAGGTGCGTACCTGTTGGCGTTTTGCTCTAAGGTTTTTGTACCAAAATCAACGGTATCCACATAATTTGGATCAATAGGGATTTCTGAAAAATCTATGGCAAGGCCATTTCCATCTAATATCTCTTTAATTCTCTTTGCCTTAAGTTGTGCCTCAGCCTTTGGTAGTCCCTGAATTGTGGCAGCCGACTTAGCAATGTCATAATTTTCGGGCATTAAAAAATAGATATGGGTATATAAAGCTGAATTAGGGTTTCTAAGATCAACTTTAACTTCTTTTTGCCCGTAAACAAAGCTGCTAATAAAAAGGAGTAAATAGAATATTTTCTTCATTAAAAATGATTTTAAAGATGCACTAAATTAGTGATATTATTAAACAAAATCAACTAATAACAAATGAAAAAGCAGCGTTTAAAATTGCTTAATCACATCACTTTAGAATCAAATTATTTTCGAGTTGCCCCGGTTCTTTTGTTTTTTAAAACACTTTTGTAGCCTCCCTTATTTGAAACAGAATTACCCTTTTTACGGTCAGGTTTGTGTTTACCTCTTCTTTCGGGCTGTAGTAATTTTTCAATCAGATCATTGCGACCCACTTTTTGCAATGTATTTCTAATCCAATTCTGGTTCTCCTTTTTATACCAAAAGAAAAAACGGTGCTGTTCTTCCTTTTCCTTTTTAGATTTTGGTACATAGGCCTTTTTCAAGGTGTATGGATGATAACCACTGTAATAAATCACCGTAGCAACAGTCATTGGAGTAGGTGTAAATCCTTGAACCTGTTCAAGTTTAAAGCCCATATCTTTGGTTTCGGCCGCCAAATTCGCCATGTCTTCCAATTGGCTTTCGGGGTGATTGGAAATAAAATAAGGAATCAACTGCAAATTGAGCTTCTTTCTTAAATTAATCTTATCAAAGGTTTTTTTGAATTCATGAAAATAAGTAAACGATGGTTTTCTCATCAATTTCAATACTGGGTCAGAAGTGTGTTCAGGCGCTACTTTTAACCTGCCCGACACGTGGTTGGTGAGTACCTCTTCCGTATAGTCTTCCAACTCTTTCGCAGGTGCATTTTTATTGAATTCGGGAACCAGCATATCGTATCGAATACCGCTTCCAATAAAAGATTTTTTTATTTTAGGGTTTTTATCAATGGCCTGATACAATTCGGTCATAGGCTTATGAGAAGTGTCAAGGTTATGACATATAACCGGCGAGATACAAGAAGGTGCTACACAATTATCACAAATGCTCTGCACCTTGCCTTTCATTTGATACATATTGGCAGAGGGTCCACCCACATCAGATAAATACCCCTTAAAATCCGACATTTCAGATACCGTTTGAACTTCTTTTAATATAGATTTCTGACTCCGGCTGGCGATAAATTTTCCCTGATGCGCTGAAATTGTACAGAAACTACATCCACCAAAACAGCCCCTGTGGGTATTGATGGAAAATTTTATCATCTCATAAGCAGGAATTGCCCCTCTTTTCTCATATTTTGGATGCGGCAGTCTGGTAAAAGGTAAATCATAGGATGCGTCAATTTCCTTTTCGGTCATAGTTGGAAACACCGGATTAATCACCAACACTTTTTTACCCACCCTTTGAAGAATTCTTCTGCCATGGATCTTATTGGATTCCTGTTCAATCGTCTTAAAATTGGATGCAAAGGTTTTTTTATTTTTCAAACAAGCTTCATGAGAATTGATTTCCTTATCCTCCCATTGTTTGTTTTTGGGAAGATCCTCATCAGAACTTTGTAAATAAGCCGTTTGCTTAATGGTCTTTAAGGAAGTAAAAGGCACCCCTTTTCTCAATAAAGTCACGATTTCTCTTAAGGGTTGTTCCCCCATTCCGTATACCAGAAGGTCGGCCTTTGAATCAGTCAAAATATTTGGCTTGAGTGAATCGCTCCAATAATCATAATGAGTCACTCTTCGCAAGGAAGCTTCAATTCCACCAATTATAACTGGTACTTCTGGAAATTTTTCTTTGAGTATTCTACTGTAAACCGCAGTAGCATAGTCTGGCCTAAAACCCCATTCTCCATTTGGAGTATAAGCGTCCTTTTCCCTTCTTCTTTTATTTGCTGTATAATTACTAACCATTGAATCCATAGCCCCGGAGGTTACGGCAAAAAATAAATTAGGAGTCCCCAGCTTTTCAAAATCTTGTAAATTATCATTAACATTTGGCTGTGGAACTATGGCTACTCTAAGTCCATAGCTTTCTAAAATTCTGCCCAAAGCTGCAGGGCCAAATGCGGCATGATCAACATAGGCATCTCCGCTAAAAATGATAACGTCAAGATCTTCCCAAGCTCGAATCTTCATTTCTCGCCTGGTTGTAGGCAGCCAATCCGAAAGCTTATGCTGATTTTCCATGGCGCAAAGATAAGACTAAATTAAAGAAAGGTTTATTGACATTTTATATCAGATTAGCCTTGGTAACAATAAAAAAACAATGTTGAATCAATCCTCACTGGAATTTTTGATCAATTGAATATAAAATCGAATCCCTTCTTCCACTTCACTTACCGCCACTCTCTCGTTAATACCGTGCAAGGAATTCACATTTGATTTATTGATCCTTATCGGTAAAAATCTAAAAATTTGGTCTGATAATTCTCCATAATGCCTTCCATCAGTAGCTGCTACTACAAGATAAGGACTTACCAAGGCTTCCGGGTAAACTTGACTAATGGTTTTGTTGATATTTTTATATCCATAAGACTCGACATCAGAAACCTTTGATGGTTCAGACATAAAGTCCTTTTTTTCTATTTTTATTCTTTCGTCATCAATCACATTTTTTACATGCGCAACAACCTCTTCAACACTTGAACCCGAAATAATTCTAAAATTGACAATGGCTTTTGCAGATAAGGGGATAACATTTTCTTTTATACCACTATTAAAGATGGTAGGAGAAGTTGTGGTTCTTACCAAAGCATTTCCAGCTGGAAAACTTTCGTAAATTCCAATGATCATTTTTTCAAAAAGACCTCTATTTGCAAATGCCATCTTATTTATAAATGGCATTTCAGGGCCCAGATGATCAATAAAACCTTCTATTGGAACCGATAAAGTAGCTGGAGGAGTATTCTTTTTTAGTTTGGCTATAGCATTGCTTAATGCATCAATTGAGGTTTCCTTTGCAGGCATTGAAGC
>JAUXCI010000243.1 GCA_030618945.1 Flavobacteriaceae bacterium | reverse complement strand
TTGATTTTAAGAAAAGAACAAGGTTCATAACTTAAAATATTTGTTAAAAAGTTGATTCATATCCTCCGATAATTTCATTTTTATTACCGCAAAAATAAAAATAAAGCTTAATAAAATACTTTTTATAAAGATGCTTAATAAGGGATTGATATCAAAAGTAGTATACTGAAAAACAAGAAACAACAATAGAATAACTACCAAAAGTTTTCTTGTTTTGACAGTAAAAGGCTGCATCTTCATTTTCACATTTAAATAAATAATTTTAAGCAATGAAAAGACCAGAACAACAATTAAAGTAGCCAGCGCTGCCCCTTGAATCCCCATGGATTCAATTAATACTTTATTCAATATGATAACACTTAAAGCCATTCCAATAGCGTAGTAGAACATGGCCTTGTAATATTTTGAATTTGTGAGTATAGCACCATTGGTGCCCAGAGACAGCTTGATCATTTCCGACAATGAAATAATCAATACTATATATATGCCTACACTGTATTCCGGCTTATCAATGATCATGTAAACTTCCTTAATATTCACGTTGATCAGCAAAAAAAGGAGTCCACCAACAATTAAAAGGTTTAGTGAGCTTTTTTGGTAAAGGTTCTCTACTTCAGGCAGATTGTTATCATTTAATTCTTTTGCCGTAATCGGATTGATAATTTGTTGCATGGCCCTTGACGGAATGGCAATTACCGAAGCGATATAAACCCCGACCGAATAATACGCCACCTCGGCAATATCCTTTAGTTGCGGTATCATAAATTTATCTATTTCCAACAGAACTGCACCAGCAGATCCGGCAAGAATGATATAGACCGAAAAGGACATTATTTCTTTAAAATTATCGGGTAGGCCATTCCACTTGATCTTCGGAAAATAAAGATGTAAGGCGTATAATTTCATGATCACCACCCTCAGTAAATAAACGAAGGCAACCGCATAAACAAACTGCTCACTATCAAGCCATTCATAATAAACACCTATCAATAAACCTGAAACGCAAATTCTGGCAAAAACTTCCTTTATAAAATTTCCGAAAACCGATTTCATTTGAACCCTCGACCAGGCATAAAATACTTCAAAGTAACCCATGAAAATTGAAATGTAAAATATAAGATGGGTATAGTCTTTTATAATGATGTTTTCACGGCCCAAATAATCTACAATGTATTGATAGAAGATAATACCAATTACAGATAGTGGAATAATAACTACCAAGGGCAGCAATCCAGCCGTTATCAAAAAATTATCTCGTTGTTCTTTGGTTTTATAGGATGAAAAATATTTGATTATTGTATGCTGCATACCAAACATCATAAAAGGCATGATCATGTTCGCGGTGGAGAGCAAAAATGTGATCAAGCCAAAATATTCGGCTTCCAAAAAATGTGTGTATAAAAAAAGTACATTCACTCCACCAATGCCAAAGCCCAGAAATAGAATAATAGTATTTATAAAGGATTGCTTGAATACTATGCCCATTTTATTTCTTCTCTATTAATTTTTTGGTTAAATAATTAAATCTCATATAAAGTAAGATTGCCGAAACCGTCAAGCCTGCCAATAAACCTATCCAAATACCTTGTGATCCAAAGCCCAAAGTTTTGCCAAGCAAAAAACTAACGGGAAAACCGATCACCCAATATGCAAAGAAAGTAATATAGGTCGGAATCCTAACGTCTTGCAGTCCTCTTAAAGCACCTAAAACAACTACTTGAAATCCATCAGACAATTGGAATAATCCCGCGATAAGCAACAGGGAGGCAGCTGTAGTAACAACCGAATCATTGTCAATATAGGCGAGGGGTAAAAAATCTTTTAAAAGGATAAAAATCAAGGCGAAAACGCATTCAATCATAAACACTTGAAGAAAAATAGAAATGCTGACTCTTCTCAATTCTTCAGAATTCTGTAACCCTTTTTGATTCCCAACTCTAATGGTGGCAGCAACTCCAAGACCAACCGCTATCATAAAGGTCATGGATGACAAATTCAAGGCAATCTGATTCGCGGCCTGATCTACCACACCCATGCTTCCGGCCAACCAAATAGCTGCCGTGAATACACCAACTTCAAATAGCATTTGCATTGAAGTTGGAAACCCTAGATTAATGATCTTCGTAAATATTTTTTTCTTGACGTCGGCCCAGGGAATCCATTTAAAAAAAGGTTTAAACCTTTCTCTTGAACTCAATATCCAGATCATAAAGAACATCATCACAAATCTGGAAATTAAGGTCCCGTAAGCCGCTCCAACCAGCTCCAAACGCGGGAAAATCCAGAAACCATAAATCAAAACAAAATTTAGCACTACATTAACGCCATTCGCAATAAGGGTAGCATTCATCCCGTATTTGGTGGTTGCCATCCCGTCAGCAAACTGTTTATAGGCCTGAAAAATCATTAAAGGAATCATTGAAAAGGCAACTATTCGCAAATAAGGCATGGCTAGGTCAACAACTTCGGGTGGTTGATTCATATAGCGCATTATCGGGCTCGCCACCAATAATAAAAGGAACATGCTCAACCCTAAAATTGTACATAAAATAAGGCTATGTTGAAATAAGCGCCTGCCTTTATCCACATTTTGTTCTCCATCTGCTTCGGCAATCAAGGGTGTTATAGCAAAGGAAAATCCAATACCTAGGGAAAATGCAATAAATACAAAGCTATTGCCTAAAGATACTGCTGCTAATTGCTCAGCGCCGAGGCGTCCTACCATAATATTATCGGCCAAGCCAACAAGTACATGACCCAAATGACCTATCATTACCGGAATGGCCAATTGAAAATTATATCGAAATTCGGATTTGTATTTATGGAGCTTAATCAATAATTTATTTCTAATATTTGAAACAAATTTAATTCTTTCTACTAGAGTTAACTGTTCTATAGAAAATAATTTATTCTGAAAGCATTTTGAATAGGAATAGGTTTCATTATATTTGCAAAAAAAAATTAAAATGGATATAAATATCGACAGTCTTTTGAGTCAAATGACCAATATAGTTTACACTTATGGACCCAAACTAATTGGAGCAATTATCGTATGGATCATTGGTAGTATCATCGTAAAATGGCTTACTTCTTCATTTACGAAAGTTTTAGATAAAAGAGATACTGACCCATCGCTTAAGCCCTTTTTAAAGAGCTTGGTAAATATGCTGTTAAAAACAATGCTGATAATCAGTGTGTTGAGCATGTTAGGCATTCAAATGACCTCTTTTATTGCCGTTCTGGGTGCAGCAGGTTTGGCCATTGGGATGGCTCTTTCGGGTACTTTGCAAAATTTTGCTGGCGGGGTAATCATCTTGCTGTTCAAGCCTTATAAAATTGGGGATTATATTGAAGCACAAGGACATACCGGGACAGTAAAGGAAATACAAATTTTTACTACGATTCTATTAAAACTGGACAACAAAACGGTTATCATTCCTAATGGTCCGCTATCTACAGGGTCTGTCATAAACTATTCTATAGAACCGACAAGAAGGGTTGATTTTTCTTTTGGCATTGCTTATGGCGATAATGTTGACGAAGCCAGAAAAATCCTCTTTGACCTGTTTAAAGAAGATAAACGTATTTTGGTTGACCCAGCGCCTTTTGTTGGCTTGTCAGAATTAGCAGACAGTTCGGTAAACTTAACGGCCCGTACATGGGTAAAAGGAGAAGATTACTGGGATGTTTTCTTTGACATTAATGAAAAGACTTATAACGCATTTAATGCAGGTGGTATCAATATTCCGTTCCCACAAATGGATGTGCATTTGCAGAAGTAACAATGCTGCAATGCTACAATTGGGAATGCATGAATGCGTGAATTCTTTTTTTAAGTATTCGTGATGTGCTTCGCAGTTGCTGAGCATAAGTCTCTCCCGCAACTACAAGCTTGTTATCCTCTGCCTGCCCAGGCAGGATTTCAGTCCGAACGCAATCCGTTTCTTCAATCCGATATTGCTGCGCGCAGTGGTTCGATAAAAAGAAATATTGTTCTAGCATTAAATGAAAAATTCCCTGTACGAAATTTGTTTGTATCGTGAGC
>JAUXCI010000281.1 GCA_030618945.1 Flavobacteriaceae bacterium | reverse complement strand
AGTGAATCAGTAATTAATGGCTTAAATCCTTATATTGACATCACCCTAATAGGTGAATTAACCTATGGTAAATACACCGGGTCAATTACCCTATATGATTCCGATAATTTTGGAAAAAATGGGGTCAACCCTGATCATACTTACGCCATGCAACCCATTGTAGTTCAATCTGTAAATAAAAATGGAGAAAGCGCCAAAGGTGGTTTTGAACCTCATATTTTTCAGTCAGAGGATATGTCAAACATGGGTGTTATTGGAAACAGTAACGAGCCTTTACTGAGAACGGCCATTAACAATATCATCGGAGTAGCCGCGAAAATAGATGCTGATAAAATTAGAACATACTATAAAGTAAGCGACTACCGATCTCAAAATTTGTTTGCTAATGAATTGATTGTTGACAAACCTGAAATCCGCAAGGCTTTGAGTAAATCCCGAAAAAATAAAAACTGAATCCATGCGTATTGATAAGTTCTTATGGTGTACACGTTACTTTAAAACCAGAAGTATTGCTACTGAGGCATGTAAAAAAGGGCATATCAAAATAAACGGAAGTAGCATGAAACCTTCCAAAGATGTTTTTTTGAGTGATAAAATCACAATAAGAAAGGATCAAATAAATTATGAAATTGAAATCCGAGATATTCCACCTAACCGAGTTGGAGCCAAGCTTGTAGATCTATACAGAAAAGACGTTACGCCTAAGGAAGCCTTTGAAAATCAGGAACTACTGAAATATTCAAAAGACTATTACCGCAAGAAAGGCGCTGGAAGACCTACAAAGAAGGACCGTCGAGACATTGATTCCTATGGTGATGAAGAAAGTTGAACTAGATGAACAATTCTGGACCCAAAAATATAAAGACCAACAAATGGGTTGGGACTTAGGATCTTTGTCACCTCCTATTCAGTCTTATATAGATCAACTCACAAATAAAGATGTATCCATTCTAATTCCGGGTGCTGGAAATGCCTACGAGGCCGAATATTTATATAAACAAGGCTTTAGCAATGTTTTTGTTCTGGATATTTCTGAAGAGCCATTGAGAAATCTTCAAAAGAGACTTCCTGAATTTCCGTCAGAACAATTAATTCACCAAAATTTTTTCGAGCAGACAAAAAAGTATGACCTGATTTTAGAACAGACCTTCTTTTGTGCCCTTGACCCTTCCCTAAGAAACAAATTTGCTCAAAAGACCTATGACTTGCTAAATCCTGGTGGAAAGATCGCAGGCGTCTTGTTTGACATTCCTTTGACCCATGAAGGACCTCCTTTTGGAGGAAGAAAAGACATTTATATAAAGATTTTTTCAAAGTACTTTTCCATTAATACTTTGGAACCCTGTTTTAATTCGATAAAACCAAGACTTGGGAGAGAACTTTTTATTAATTTTGAAAAGAAAAATTGAATTCATATGAACAAGTCCATTATCCTAAACAACGAAAAGGTACAGCACAAGATCAAAAGAATTGCCTATGAGATCTACGAATCCAATATTGATGAAAAAGAAGTGATTTTAGCGGGCATTCAAAAGAATGGCTATACACTTGCACAAATGTTAAAAGACATACTCACTGAGATCTCTCCTATTGAGGTAAAGTTGTGTGCTGTCATCATGGATAAGAAGAAACCCAGAGAAGGCGTAGAAACCAGTATTCCTGCTGAAGAATATAAAAATAAATCGCTGGTATTGGTTGACGATGTATTGAATTCAGGCACAACCTTAATCTATGCCGCTAAATTATTCCTTGAAGTACCCCTAAAAAGGTTTAATACTGCCGTACTTGTAAATCGCAATCATAAAAAATACCCTATAAAGGCAGATTTTAAAGGGATCTCCTTGTCTACTTCCTTACAAGAGCATGTTAGTGTTGAATTTAAAGGAAAAACTGCCGTAGCCTACCTGGAATAGCTTAATCTTTAAGCTTACTGCGTATTTCTTCCACTATTTCTTCAATGGCTTTATCGTCAATTGCAATTGTATGCTTTGCCTGTTCGTAAAAATTTCTTCTTTCAAAAAGGTGTTTTGCAATAAATTCTTTTAATTGTTCGCCGTCAAATGACGCAATCAGTGGCCTTTGTTCCTTTTCTTTGACCAGTCTGTCAGATAGCGTATTTATGCTTGCCCTTAAGTAAAACGATTCGGAAGCCTTGCCAATCAGCTCAATATTTTTTGCATAACATGGTGTTCCTCCTCCTAATGCCAACACAAGATCTTGCTCCTGATCCAATAACTGCTTTAAGTATTTGCTTTCCTGAAGTCTAAAATAGATCTCTCCCTCAGCTTTAAAAATAGCTGCAATGCTCTTATTTTCATGTTCTACTATATAATCATCAAGGTCAATAAAGGGTATATCAAGGCCAATGGCCACTTGTTTGGCCACGGTAGATTTTCCACTTCCCATATATCCCATTAAAACGATTTTCATAAATTGCTGATTAATAGTATTATGAATTATGGGCAAATATCTTTATTTTTTTTTTAAAAAAAAGCCTTGTATAATTAATAATAGATAGTATCTTTGCAACCGAATTATTTGACCTGGTAGCTCAGTTGGTAGAGCATCTCCCTTTTAAGGAGAGGGTCCTGGGTTCGAGCCCCAGCCCGGTCACTATATTTTCAAAAAATTATCCCGCCACAGCGGGATTTTTTTTTAAATTTGCATACCATTAATTGCACATGTGGTGAAATTGGTAGACACGCCAGCTTGAGGGGCTGGTGTTCGCTTTAGAACGTGCTGGTTCGAGTCCAGTCATGTGCACAATATTAGACTTATTACACTAATTATCAATATATTAACAAAAAAGGTTGCAAAATAGGTAACATTCTTTTTAGGTCGTTTTATAGGTTGCACAACCACTTCCAATGCAACCGGTTATTAACAATTATTTGTGTAAAAACGCTCCCAAATACAAAAAGTCTTAGTTTTTTGTCGTGATTACCATAGAAGAAGTAAGGTTTTCCCTACTTAGATTCTATAGATCATTTATAAATTTGGCTTATGAATAAAGAATTACGTGACTTGCTACACAAATATTTACTAATGCAAGGCATTAATCTCAAAGGAATGACCTTGCAAGAACTCTTTGACCATAGATTTGAATACCT
>JAUXCI010000257.1 GCA_030618945.1 Flavobacteriaceae bacterium | reverse complement strand
CATATCAACCCTTCCCCAACCTGGATAAACGAGATAAAATAATGGAGTCGCATCATACCAGATCACATCATCCATATAGATCTCAAAATCAATTGCTAAGCCATTATTGGTGTAATTCAGTACTCTATTCCAGTCTATTTGTGCTTTCTGAGAACTGTTTCTAACATTATTAACGATCATTCTTGCCCCCAAACTATTCATAAATTGTAATAAGGTTGTACTATTTCCGGCGCCTCCCGGCAACCACGCATCTGGTATGGATACATCATTGGCTTGTGCAATTCTTATAGCCTCATCTAATTTTCCCAAAGCGAATGTCATCGCTTCTTTATAGTCAACGGCATCGTCGCCAATAACTCCATTTTCATCTGATAGCCAAACCTTATCAAATATTAAAGCCAGATAGCCTATAGATAAGGCTTGCCCCAATTTGCCAATCATTTCCATTTGAGCAGGATCTTCAAAATCAGTATTATTTTCTATGGCTAAGGCAATAGCATTAGAATCTGAAAGTATGGCATAGAATGCATTAAAATAATTGTTGGTTAGACCTTGCTGATTATACGAACTGGAATTATTAAATGCAGCTCTTGGCTCACTAGACATATCTCTCATACCAACTGTTGCCCAAGAACAGGAGGAAATATCTGCCATTGTTGCCAGAGAGGCTCCAGGGGTGCCAAAGTCATGCGTAGTCATATACCAATTATGTATAATTGTAGCGGCGCTTGCTTCCAGTGCAGTGGAATTTGAAGCTAGTATTTCATCATTGGGGTCATTTAAATTTTCAACCTCCAGATCAGTTGAAAAATCTTCACAAGAAACCACAATTAAAAACATTGTGGTTATATAGAATATTTTACTGGTAAATCTCATTTTTTATTTATATTAAAATTTGATCTGTACTGCAATAGAGTAAGTTGTTTGGGTTGGATAAATACCGTAATCAATATCACCAACTTCAGGATCCCAGCCCTTATAATTAGTGAAGGTTAGTAAATTTCTTCCGATCAAGCTAAAACTAAATTGATTAAAAAATCCATTAGCCATATTATCTAAAGTCTTTTTATTGAGGGAATAAATAAGTGACATTTCGCGTAATTTCACGTAACTTCCGTCTTCCACCCAATACCCATTATTGCGCCATGAATCATAAAGGGACACATAATAATAGGTTGTTTTCTTTTCTTGATCAGGCTTTCCTGCTTGGTCAACGATGAGATTTCGTTCACTAAAAGTTGTCCCTTGGGCATTACTATTGTAAATGTCTCCACCTTGTTTCCAATCCCATAACATATAAAAATTGAAGTTCTTATAAGTAAAATTTGATCTGATACCAACTCTAAAATCAGCATTCACATTACCAATCTCTTCAATTACTGCGTTTCCATCCTCTCCTACTTCCATGATTGCTCTTTCATCAATTGTGCCGATTGTTTCAGTTTTTACAACAAGCCCATCACTATTTACACTATATGCATTGATATTATCATCCTCAGGAAGTTGATCAGACATCGTTTCCAGGTCTCTTACAAACTTTCTACCATACATGGTACCGAATTCAACACCTTCTCTCAAAAGAAATAAACCCCAGCGTCCTATAGTTTGCTCCAGAGCGTTTAAATTTGTAATTTTTGAATCAACAGAAGTGAAATTAATTCCTAAATCCCATTTGAAATCGTTTTTTTCAATAATTTTTGCATTAAAAGTAAATTCATAGGTCTTAGATTCTATATCGCCAACATTTTGCCACTGTCTATTTTTACCGGCATTGACTGGTGAGAATAAATTAACGAGCATGTGTTGATCAGTAGTAAATTGATCTGAGTATGCAAATTCAAAGGTAAACCGCTTTAAAAATTGACCATTTAATCCAATTTCATTTTCAGTAGTTAGTGAAGGTTTTAGATCAGGGTTACCTTTAGTGCGACGTGTACTTAGTACCCCTCGGTTTAGCTCCGTTATTTCATATTGCCAGGAAAATTCTGGTCGTTGACCGGCAGTCCCTCTGGCTATATGCAATTTAAGTTCTTTAAACCCGGGGATATCAAAATCTTTTGTAAGCCTCCATGCTGCCGATACTCTGTAATAATCGTTCCATCGATTGTTCTCTCCAAACAAAGAAGAACCATCTCTTCTATATAAGCCATCAAAAATATAACGGTCTTTGTACACTAAACCCGCTATAGCAAAATAGTTTTGTGCTCTTACTGATTCAATGGTTGACGACGCAAAAACATCATTCTGATTGAAGTTATCAAAAGTTGGCAAATCTGTATATAAATAATTCACCCCTCCTGTCCAAAAGCTTTCAAATGCATCATCTTCTGCTAAATAACTTAACTTGGCTTTTACATCCCAATCTCCAAATTGTTTTACAAAATTTAAAGTTGCCTGAAATTTTTGAGATAAACGAAAACTACTTGTTTTAATTAGTGATCCTTGACTATAACCAAATCCTATAGGGTCACCTGAAGTTTGATAAGTTTCATATTTATAATTATCCGTGCTCCTTAAATTATTACTTTCAAAGGAATACTCCAAATCAAGGTTTAAATAATCAGTAAATTTAGTATTTAGCTTGTACCCTCCAAAAAATATTTGTTTCTTCCTCTGTGTATCTCTCACATATAATTCGTAAAGAGGATTGGACATCAAAATTTCCCATGGATCAGGTTTAAAATAATAGGGCTGTCCATCAGGGTTATCTAAATTAACATTAGAATCCGGAGATAGGCTGGAAACATCTGAATAGATGCTACTTCCTCCTCCCGGTCCTTCATCATTAGTATTTATAAAATTATTGCTTGTTGTGAAAGTTAACCAATCATTGATATAAAAATCAGCATTAATTCGGAAACTATTCCTGCTATAACCATCTGTTTCTGCAATAACACCTTCGTTTTTTAAATTTTCATTAGAAAAGAAAATACTAAATTTTTCACTGCCACCTGAGATTGCGGCATAAGAGGACAGAATAAGGCCCTTTTTAAAAAAATCATTTTGAAATTCACGATAAACACCATACGGGTTGTCAGCATAGTGATCAGGAGATTCAATTCTTGACCCCTCTACTGCATTGTCACCCGAAGCTGCGTATACGCTCTGATAATTAGGGCCATAAGTTACACCATCATATTTTGTATACTGACCTTGATAATCCTCCCAATCAGGAGCCAGTTCAAAAGCATGAGATTGATTCGTTTCTATAAAATTAGTAATTTCGGAAAAGCCGGTTTCGAATCTAACCGTTACGTCTAATCTCCCAATTTTTCCTCTTTTTGTAGTTATTACAATTACACCATTTCCGGCTCGTGAACCATACAAAGAAGAAGCAGAAGCACCTTTTACGATCTCCATAGATGCAATATCCTGAACATTGATATCAGATAAACCTCCTTCAACAAAAATACCATCCATGATGATCAAAGGAGATTGTGTTGAAAAAAAGTTGGTTGGACCACGAAGTATAATATCGGCTCCGGCTCCGGGTCGGCCATAATTTAAAACGGTAACACCGGCTACCTTTCCCTGAAGTGCACTTGCTGCGGAACCGGCAGGGACCTTATCTAATTCATCCGATCCAACGGTAGCAACAGTTATGGATAATTTCTTTTTTGATGTAGCACCAGCTACTCCGGTTATCACCACATCATCCAGAGTGTTATCGGCATAAACCATGGTCACATTGATAACATTATCACTACCAACTGTCCTTTTTATAGTTGTCATGCCAACAAAACTAAAACGAAGTACATAACCAATTT
>JAUXCI010000179.1 GCA_030618945.1 Flavobacteriaceae bacterium | reverse complement strand
TTCAGGAAGTTTTTCCTAATAAATCTATAGAAATGGATAAGGAGTTTGTTAAAAAAAATACACCGCTTAATCGATCCAAAAGCCATTCTCTGGATGGAAGAGATATTTACTGGATTAACACGCCTTTAAAAGTCAATAAATAACCAGTTATATTTTCCAAAATAAATCGCGCAATCAGATATTAATCGGGATCATCTCAGGATGAATGCTTCGATATTGTTGAATATCGCTTAAAGGGGAGTTTTCAGGAACCGGCAAGATCCTTTACATTAAGCACATTAGACGGGACCTTTACGCCGTTCTGTATCTCCTTGGGGGATACAGGGGCTTCATTATCTGAAATGATTGTGGTAACGTGCGTGGCTGTATTCTCAATATTGTATTCCTTTCTAAAACCAATAAGGCTGACAGTGATATTTTTTACTACGGCTCCCTGACTTACGAAATCTTTAATTAGTTGTAACACATCATAATCAATATATACAGAATGGCTTGCATCTAAAACTAAAGTGCAATGCTCTGGAATATGTGACAAGGTTTGTTTAATCGCTGCTTTGTTCAAAAATGACACTTCCTGAGCAAGTTCCATGTATATGTTTTTACCCTCGGTATGCTCCTCCTTTTTAAAGAAATAGGCGAGTTTTAAATTTCCTCTTAAAATAAAGTAAATACTTACAGTAAGCCCGATTCCAACCCCAACAAGTAAATCAGTGAAAATGATAGCGATCACGGTAACTACAAAAGGTATGAATTGGAATTTTTTACTGTTCTTCCACATGTGGATGAACACCTTCGGACTTGCCAGTTTAAAGCCAATTGCGATTAAAACAGCCGCTAATGAAGCTAAGGGGATTTTATTCAGCATCACTGGGATCAATAAGACGGCAAGTAATAAAAATACTCCATGGGAAATAGCAGCAAGTTTGGTACGCCCACCTGAATTTACATTTGCTGAAGATCGCACGATTACAGAAGTCATTGGAATACCACCAATCAAACAACTCAGTATATTACCAATACCCTGTGCTTTTAATTCTCTGTTGGTATTTGTATATCTCTTAAGCGGGTCAAGTTTATCTGAAGCTTCAACGGAAAGTAAGGTTTCTATGCTGGCCACAGCTGTAATGGTCATAGCTACCACCCAAACTTTCTTGTTGGTAATCTGAGTAAAATCAGGCAAACTAAACTGACTGTAAAAATCTGCTAAAGATGAGGGTACTGGTAAACTTACCAAATGATCAGTTCCAACTAATAATGAAGAGCCGGTAAATCTGAAGATTTCATTAATCAATACACCTAACAGCACAGCCACTAGTGCACTGGGAATTGCTTTGATCTTTTTTAGAACATTGACCTCATCAAAGGCTATGATGACAGAGAGGGAAGCAAGAACGATAATGATGGCACCAGGGTGCAAAAAATTAACAGCCTCAATAATAGTTGTAAACATGTCGTGATTTCCCTCAGCATCGATGTGAAAATAATCACCTTCATTGATTACGTCATAACCAACAGCATGGGGTAATTGAGTTAATATGATAATGATCCCGATTGCAGCCAACATCCCCTCGATTACATTTGACGGCAGATAATTTGAAACAACTCCAGCTTTTAAATAACCAAGAATCAGCTGCAAAATTCCAGCAAGTAAACCGGCTAAAAGAAAAGCTTCAAAGGAGCCTAAAGTAGCAATAGCTGAAAGAATAATAGCCGTTAAACCTGCAGCGGGACCTGATACACTTAATGGAGAATTACTAAAAAGACCAACCACGATTCCGCCTATAACCCCTGAAATAATTCCAGAAAATAAGGGGGCACCACTTGCCAATGCGATTCCCAAACAAAGGGGAAGTGCAACTAAAAAAACTACCAGGCCTGATTTGATATCTGATTTCAAATACTTTGTGTTAAATTTATTCATGACTGTATTTTACTTTTGATGAGTTGTTTTATACCACTAATTTAAAAAAATTAAGGAATCACTTGCTTAAGCTTTTGCAGGCTTATTGCCCATGTTTAATCTTCAAATTTTTGCAAACATAAAACTTATTATTCTAACAGCTCCTTAGTGGCTAATGCTATAAAGTTTAAATACATCTTTTGTAAAATTAGATTCACTTTTGTGCCAAAAAGACAGTTACATGTCTTAATAAATGCCAGTATGACACTTTAATGAGGCTCAATAGGGTCAAAGATGGTTGTTTTTTTAATTGGTACTTGAATTGCTAATATAAAAGAGAATGATTTTCAAATGAATTTAATCTAAAAATATCATAAAAATGAACAATTTAATGTTAATGAATAACGGAAAAATAGTAAAAAGAAATAATTTAGGAACCCTTCCTGCCTGGTCTTCTTTTATTGATGAATTATTTAAAGAAGAGTTGGCCGGCTCAAAGCCCAATAATAATGGCAAAGTAGTGAACCCTAAAGTCAATATTAAGGAAACAAATAAAGCCTATACTTTGGAGATGGCTGTTCCCGGGTATCAAAAAACTGATTTTATTTTGGATGTGGAAAACGATGAACTATCCATTTCTGTAGAAATCAAATCAGAAAAAGAGGAGGTAGAAACGGCTTATACTCGAAAAGAATTTGTTGTTGATTCTTTTAAAAGAAGTTTTACCCTTCCTGAAACTGTAGATGAGGAAGGAATCAAAGCCAAATACAATGAAGGCATTCTCTTAGTTGGAATTCCTAAAAAAGAGGAAGCAAAACCGAAAGCGCCCAGAACCATTGAAATCTCATAATGCGTATTATAATTAAGAAAAGCCATCTATAAATGATGGCTTTTTTTTTGAATGGATTTCAATATTTACAGGTTTCCCAAATATTCAGCGCTCTCCTTAAAAGTATCTGGTGACATTTCAACGAAAACGTTCTTTACTCCTCCAATTTTAGCGGCTTCAAAAAAATCATTCCAATCAACGATTCCTTGTCCAATAGGAACTTCAGTATCTTTTGTTGTATTCCAGTCAGACAAATGGGCCGAAATGAATCTACCAGGATATTTACGAAAATAGTCAGCAGCCTTGTATCCAATATTTGCAACGGCTACCTGAAACTGCATTTTTACCAGTTCAGGGTCCAATTCCTCTAACAAGGCGTCATAAATTAGTTCATTATCTCTTTTTTCAAATTCCATATGATGATTATGAAAGCCCATTTGAATACCCGCAGCCATTGTTTTTTCGGCAATTATATTGAGTTGATTAGCAGACCTTCTGTAATCATCAATTGAAGCTTCTTTTGGAAGCCAAAAGCTTGATAAGATCATATGTGAGATGTTTCCATTTTTAGGTCTTAATCTTAGTTTTATATGTCTTCAAGTTTCCAACCTTTACGATATTCACGATCCAAATATTTATTTGCTTTAGCATCATTTGTAATTTTGAGATTAGCAGCATCATACTTGAGTGTTTTCCTAGCGCGTAATGCAGCTGCGTATAGATTTACCGCCTCCGTAATTGGTCCAGCCTGACGGAAACTACCGTCAATTTGCTTATTGTTTTTTACGCCTTCTATAAAACGCTCTACGCCACCTCTGTTAACTGCCCCCTCAGCTGCAGAAACTGGTTTTGCAAGTTTAATGTCGCCAGAAAGAATGAATGGATCGTTTACCCTAAATCCGGAAGTCATTATAATTCCTTTGTCTCCAACGAACATCATACCTTCATCAGGGAATTCTTTATCATTTTTATAAAATTCTTCTGGAACTGGAGGTTTCATACCCCCGTCATACCAAATTAGATCAACCGCTTTTCGATCTCCTTTGGCGGGATATTTAAATCTAACCGTACTTGCATAAGGGAATGAGAAGTCGTTCTTAATAGTATATGCAGTGAGATTGTCCTTTATGTCACAAACATGGCTAAAATTAGGTTCAATGATGATGGGGTTTTCAAGTTGTAAGGCTTCAAAAACGGTCCACAAACTATAATGTCCCATATCAGCCATGGAGCCACCACCAAAATCATACCAGCCACGGAAAACCATGTTGGTATAATGAGGATGATAAGGACGTTGGGCCTCGGGTCCTAACCATAAATCCCAATCAAAGCCTTCAGGGAGTTTGGGTGTATCGGTTGGGACTTTTGCATAATGAGGCCATACAGGTCTTCGTGACCAGTTGTGTACTTCTTTTAGTTCTCCAATAGTGCCGCTATTAATCCATGACATTATTTGATCCATAGAACCATTAGTGTCCCAGGGAATTAAATGTGTCACAACATCTGTTTTCTTTGCCATTTCAATCACCTTATGGCCTTCAACCAGTCGGTTAGCAATTGGTTTATGCATGGTAACAGCAATTCCTCTTTTTAAAGCAGCTGTAGCAATAACACCATGAAGATGATCTGGCGTCATTACTTTTACAGCATCAATTCCTTTTTCTTTTTCAAAGAGGTCGCGAAAATCAGCATAGGCCCTGCAAGCCTTATAATTGTCCACTGATTTAGATTTTGCATAATAAGCATCAACAATTTCTTTCCCATTATCTCGCCCTCCTGGTATGGTATTATCTCCACCAGTTGTCCAATTTGGGTTACCAATTGCTTCTCGCATGTTTTTGAGTAAACCTGTTGGACCCCAATCAAAATATCCCATTGCTCTCTTTTGAGGATCACAAACAGCGGTAACTTGAACGTCAGGTAATCTCATTAATTCTGGTAATTCACGAAGCCCTTGTGTGCCAAGACCGATATAGGCAACATTAATCTTATCACTTGGTGCGATGTGTTCACTTCCACCAAGAACGTAGGAGGGAACAATTGAGATTCCAACAGAAGCCGAGGTTACACCACCAATAAAGTTACGCCGGTTTATAGAATTAACGGAACCCTTTCCTGTTGAACAATCTTTGTTTTCTACGTCTGTTTTAGTTTGCTTTTTTTTCATAATTATTAAATATGAGTTTATTGAATTCTGCCAATAGGCCTGTTTTCTTTTCCATTTTGGCCTTTGAGATTGTCTCCGAGTTCAACTCTCATTTTGTTTGCCAAGATTTCAATTTGCGTCACTACCTCCGGAAATTGAGCAGCAACATTTTTAGTTTCACTGATATCCTTAGATAAATCATATAATTCAATATGATCTATTGTATTGTTGTCATAGTTTACTGGTAAACCTCCTTTGCCACCTTCACGTCCGTTTAATGACCTGTAACTATGTGGAAAATACGGTTTCCATTTGCCATATCTAACGCCGTGTAATTCGTTTACTTTATAATAAAAAAAGTAAGCTTGATGCTGGCTTTGTTCAGTTTCTCCGGTCCAAATATTCCAAATACTCTTGCCGTCAATTTTAGTTTTCGGTAATTTTGATCCTGTTATTTCGGCAACTGTTGGTAAGATGTCAATTGCCATCATTGGCGTGTTGATTATTCTTCCAGGTTTTATTTTACCGGGATAGGTTATGATGCAGGGTTCTCTTTGTCCACCTTCCAAGGCGGTTCCTTTTCCTTCTCTTAAAGGCAGAACACTACCAGAATGTTCTCCATAATTAAGCCATGGACCATTGTCAG
>JAUXCI010000239.1 GCA_030618945.1 Flavobacteriaceae bacterium | reverse complement strand
TCCAACTAACATAGCATCCATTCTATTGATATCTGTCGCGCCGTCTTGCCTACTTAAAACCGTTTTATATTCTCCACCGGACCGCCATTTGGTCGCCAAATAAGACGCACGTATATTAGTTGTCAATTGCTTGAAATCATTGGCTTTGGTTACCGTAATACCAAAATCAATGTCAACCGTGATTCTTGCCAAAAAATTCTTCCCTATAGGTTCAATAAATACAAGCTCATCCAATCTAAATTCTTCAAAACCTTGTCCCACATTAACAGAAACCGTCATTTCTTTCCCAGCAACACTATTAATACTTGAAGTAATTCTTTCTCCATCGCTTATAGAAAGTATAAACTGTCTATCACTTTTAATTTCCTTTACTGATCCCCATTTGATCTTAAAATCAGAATCATCATAGGGAGCGCTAAATGTCAATATACTCCTTTCCATTTTTATTATTTCACCCACCAAGACATCATTATTAGTCAATTTAATGGTATCATTCTGGCTAAATAAAGAAAGGCTCAACAAGCATAAAATAAGGCTAAGGTACTGTTTCATCATGGGGGTTTGAATTTTTGACAAATATAACTAATTTCTTAATCCTTAAAAATTATTTGATCATAGTCAACTGATATTTCTCCAGATCGAACGATTTCTTGAAATATCTTCAAACGTGATCCAAATTTTTTTATGATCCGGGTCTTTATGACCCAACTTAGATCCGGCGACTTCAATGGCCGATCTCCTGGCCAAATATAAAATTTTTTCATCGTGAATAATATCTGCTATTCGCAGGTTTAATACCCCACTTTGCTGAGTTCCCATTAAATCTCCGGGGCCTCTCAGTTTAAGATCTACTTCGGCAATCTTAAAACCGTCGGAGGTCTCCACCATGGTCCTTAACCTTGTTTTGGCTTCTTTGGACAATTTTAGGCCTGACATCAGTACGCAATAACTTTGATCGGCTCCTCTTCCTACTCTACCTCTAAGTTGATGCAGTTGGGAGAGCCCGAACCTTTCGGCACTTTCGACGATCATGATACTTGCGTTAGGTACATTTACCCCTACTTCAATTACGGTTGTTGCCACCATAATCTGGGTTTTTCCCTCAACAAAACGTTGCATTTCATAATCTTTATCCGCCGGTTTCATTTTTCCGTGAACAATACTGATACGGTAATCCGGCAAGGGAAATTCTCGAGAAATACTTTCATACCCATCCATAAGGTCTTTATAATCCAGCTGTTCAGATTCCTTGATCAAGGGGTAAACAATATATACCTGAGAACCTTTTAAAACCTCCTCTTTGATAAATTTAAAAACAGATAGCCTGTTGCTGTCGTATCGATGAATTGTTTTAATCGCTTTTCTTCCAGGAGGTAATTCATCAATCACCGAGATATCCAAATCTCCATAAACACTCATCGCAAGCGTTCTAGGTATTGGTGTTGCAGTCATCACAAGAATGTGTGGTGGCAATTTGTTTTTCATCCACATTTTTGCCCTTTGGGCCACCCCAAACCGATGCTGTTCATCAATGATTGCTAAGCCAAGATTCGAAAATTTCACCTTGTCTTCAAAAATTGCGTGGGTTCCAATAATTATATTCAGGCTTGCATTTTCAAGTTCCTCATGTATCTTTCTTCTTTGGGCTGCCTTAGATGAACCCGTTAGCAGCCTAACCTTAACATCCATATGCTGCAGCAATTCTTCAATTGCGTTAAAATGCTGTTTAGCAAGAATTTCTGTTGGGGCTATAAGTGCCGTTTGATAGTTATTATCCAAAGCAATCAACATACTAAGAACGGCAACAATGGTTTTACCAGACCCAACATCTCCCTGCAGCAATCTGTTCATTTGAGCACCCGTATTTAGGTCTTTTCTTATTTCCTTTAAAACCTTTTTCTGTGCCGTCGTCAATTCAAAAGGTAAAAACTCATTATAAAATTTATAAAAATGTTCTCCGACTTTCTCAAATACAAAGCCTTTGTTCTTTTGTTGTCTACTTAACTTTTTAACGATAAGCTGTAACTGAATAAAAAACAGCTCTTCAAATTTAAGTCTGTATTCTGCCTGGGTCAACAGTTCCTGGCTTTGTGGGAAATGAATGTTAAACATGGCATCATTTTTAGCGATGAGACCATTTTCTTTTAACAATTTATCGGATAAGGTTTCTTCAAATCTACCCTTTGTTTCGAAAAAAAGCTGTTGAATCAACTTTTGCATGACCCTGTTGCTAATCCCTTTTGTGCCCAACATTTCAGTGGATCTATACACAGGTTGCATAGCCGTTTTAAAGCCTTTTTTATAATCGGTAAGCAATTCGATTTCAGGATGGGGCATGGTATAAGCACCGTTAAAATAATTCACTCTGCCAAAAATCACATAAGGTGTGTTGACCTTAATATTTTCTTTGATCCACTTTGCACCCCTGAACCAAACCAATTCCATTTTACCAGAATCATCAATAAAATCTGCAACAAGTCTGCTCCCTTTTTTTTGTTTAACGGTTTTAAGTGATACGATTTTTCCTATGATCTGAACCTCTGAGCTATTTACATTTAGTTCCTTGATTTTATAAAACTTGGTTCTGTCAATATAACGGTTGGGGAAAAAATTGGCCAGATCAGCATAGGTAAATATACCCAGCTCCTTGCCGAGTAATTGAGCTCTTGATGGCCCTACTCCTTTGAGATACGATATGGAAGTTTGAAAGTTAATTTACTATGTCTTTAATGAATTCACGAAGATATAAAACTGATTTGTTATGTGTATTTTTACATTTGATTTTTTATACTAAATATGATTCAAGATTCTGAAATAAGAGATTTATTAGAAGAAAAAGTAATTCAATACAATAATCCAAAATTTATTAAAAGTGACCCTATCCAGATACCTCATCAATATTCTTTAAAAGAAGACATTGAGATTGCCGGGTTTTTAACGGCTACTATCTCTTGGGGAAACCGGAAAATGATTATTAGAAATGCACAAAACATGATGAACATTTTAGGGAATTCACCCTATGATTTTATCATGCAGAAAAAACACAATCATATTGACAGGTATGTGCATAGAACGTTTAACGAGATAGATCTTAATTATTTCATCAAAGCACTTCACAATATATATACAAAGCACAATGGCTTAGAGCATATTTTTTCTACCCATGCCGACTCGAATAATTTCCAAAACAGCATACATGAATTCAAACGAATATTTTTTGAAATAGAACACCCTGCCAGGACTCAAAAGCACGTGTCTGATCCCTTTAAAGGGTCTGCTGCCAAAAGGATTAATATGTTTTTGCGATGGATGGTAAGAAAGGACGATGCCGGAGTTGATTTTGGAATTTGGAAGCACCTAGACCCATCACAATTATCCTGCCCTCTTGATGTGCATTCGGGTAATGTTGCTAGAAAACTTGGCCTCCTGACTCGTGCACAAAATGATGCCAAGGCCCTAATGGAATTAGATACAAGCCTGAGGAAGATGGACCCTAAGGATCCTGTAAAATACGATTTCGCGCTTTTCGGATTAGGTGTGTTTGAGAAATTCTAAGCAGCCTGGAACTTTCTCTTAAATTTCGTCTAAAAGGAGATTGAATTTATTTCCTTGTCCAATTATTACCTACCTTTGCCAGCCTAAATAAAAATACAAATGCGCTTACACAGAAACCTTGTATTAGCTGTTATTCAAGCTATTGATCTTATTTTTAATGAACAGGAATACGCCGACAGAGTGGTTCAAAAAACATTAAAGCTTGATAGCCGCTGGGGTGCAAGAGACAGGAAATTTATTGCTGAAACCATTTATGATATGGTGAGATGGAAGAGATTATACAATGAGATAGCAGGAACAAAAGACCATTATACAAGAGATAATATTTGGAAAAACTTCGCGGTATGGGCCATTTTAAAAGGTATTAGCCTACCCGACTGGAAGTATTTTGTGGGAACACCAACCAGAAGAATCAAAGGTAAATTTGATGAGCTGCAAAGTGACAGAAAGTTTAGAGAGTCTATCCCTGATTGGATGGATGAAGTGGCCGTAGCTGAACTTGGTGATAAATGGGATGCGGAAATTAAAGAATTAAATAAGCAAGCCAAAGTCGTCCTTCGTGTCAATACTTTAAAGATTAGTAAG
>JAUXCI010000232.1 GCA_030618945.1 Flavobacteriaceae bacterium | reverse complement strand
GTTTGAGTAGCAGCCTCAATTTTTACATTTTCCTTAGCTTCCAGTGCCTGATGTAAGCCATCAGAATACCTTCTTCCGTCCATCACACGTCCCGTTTGCTCATCAACAATCTTGATTTGGTCGTCAATGATGACATATTCAACGTCCTTTTCAAATATGGTATAGGCTTTTAACAATTGATTTAAGGTGTGAATTCTTTCACTCTTGATGCTGAAATCACGGTATAGCTCTTCTTTTTCTTTGGTCTTGTCTTCATCCGAGATATCCTTATCATCAATTTTACCAATCTCAATACCCATATCCGGTAAAACAAAAAAGTGATCCTTATTATCACCTGAGAGGTGGGCTATTCCCTTATCAGAAAGGTCAATGGAATTATTTTTTTCTTCTATAACATACAGTAATTCCGCATCAATTTGCGGCATCTCCTTGTTGTTGTCTTGCATATAGAAATTTTCCGTTTTCTGTAACAGTTGCCTGATGCCTTCCTGACTCAAAAACTTGATCAAAGCCTTGTTTTTTGGAATTCCTCTAAAAACTCTGTAGAGAAGGAATCCTCCTTCTTTTGTGTTTCCCTCGGCGATGAGTTTTCTAGCCTCGGCTAAAAGGCTTGTTAAATATTTATTTTGAAGCTTGACAAGCTCATCTACTTTAGGTTTAAGCTCATTAAATTCATGACGGTCGCCTTGGGGTATGGCTCCTGAAATGATCAAAGGTGTTCTGGCATCATCAACTAAAACAGAATCAACCTCATCAACTATAGTGTAGTTATGTGGTCTTTGGACCAAATCATTTGGCGAATGCGCCATATTATCTCTCAAATAGTCAAAACCAAACTCGTTGTTTGTCCCATAAGTGACATCGGCCAAATAAGCTTTTCTACGCTCTTCAGAGTTTGGTTGGTGGTTGTCAATACAATCAATGGTCAAGCCATGAAATTCAAAAATGGGTCCCATCCAAGCCGCATCACGTTTTGCAAGATAATCGTTGACCGTAACCACATGTACGCCATTACCAGTTAATGCGTTTAAATAGATAGATAAGGTGGCCACAAGTGTTTTTCCTTCACCCGTCATCATCTCAGCAATTTTTCCTTGATGTAATACCGCACCTCCAATAAGTTGGACGTCATAGGGCACCATGTCCCAGACTATAGGTTTACCAGCAGCATTCCATTGATTCTGCCATATGGCAGAATCGCCATCGAGATTTACATAATCTTTTACTGATAGTTCTCTGTCAAATGCGGTAGCTTTTACTTTTAAAGTGCTGTTTTCGACAAATCTTTTCTCAGTTTCTCTTATCAATGCAAAGGCTTCCGGCTGAATTTCAGCCAAGGTATTTTCGGAAGCATTATAAGATTCATCCTTTAAAAGGTCGATTTCCTTATAAATATCTTCTTTTCTATCAATCCCGGCAGTTTCAATTTCTTCGTGGAGCGCATCAATTTTTTCCTGAAAAGGTTGAATTGATAAGGAAATTTTATTTTTAAATTCAAGCGTCTTGGCTCGAAGTTCATCAAGGTTAAGTTTTTCCATTTCCTGATCAAAAGAACGAACCCTATCAACGAAAGGTTTCAAAAGTTTCATATCTTTTTTACTTTTATCTCCGACAAAAGCTTTGAGTACTGAATTTAGAAAATCCATAATTATATGATTTTTTAACCGATAAAGTATCGGTAGATTATATTATCTGAACGTCGATTTGAAAATAAATAGCAAACAGTATAATTAAAAAAAAAAGTCTCATAGGAGACTTTATTTTTTTTAGTATTCATCTTCATTCCAAAGGAAATCCTCGTCCGATGGATAGTCAGGCCAAATTTCCTGAATGATTTCGTAAATCTCGCCTTCATCTTCGAGAGCCTGCAAATTTTCAACGACCTCCAAAGGAGCACCGGTTCTTATTGCATAATCAATCAATTCATCTTTTGTTGCGGGCCAAGGGGCATCACTTAAATAAGAGGCTAATTCTAACGTCCAATACATAATTGAAAATTATTTAATTTGAAATGCAAAAGTAATTTTTTTACGCAAAAAAGCAAGTTTTTTAATTACTATTTTTCAAGTGTCAAAAGAACATGGGTTTTTATAGAAACTTTCCTTGAAAAATTCTGATTTTTTAACCCTTCCAAGGGATTTCTTCAACCTTATTATCCAAGGACAATTTTCGTGCCAACACAAATAAATAGTCGGACAACCTATTGAGATATATTAAAACATGTAGATTAATTGGTTCCTGATCAGCCAATTCAACCGTAATTCTTTCGGCCCTCCTGCAAATACATCTTGCTATATGACAGAATGACACAGTAGTATGTCCACCTGGCAGAATAAAATGAGTCATGGGTTGAAGAGAAGAATTCATTTCATCCATTTTGCTTTCCAGGAAGTTAATTTCATCCTCTTGAATTTTGTCAATTTTTAACCGATCCTTTCCGTTTTTAAGCTTTTCCTTGTCTTGAGGAGTTGCTAACATGGCACCAAGGGTAAATAATTTATTCTGAATAATGATTATATCTCTTAGTAGGGATGCATCTTTGATTTGGTCCCGCAGCAAGCCAAGATAGGAATTTAGCTCATCTACGGTTCCATAAGCATCAATTCTAATATTGCTTTTTTTTACCCGGGTTCCACCGAATAAAGAAGTTTTTCCTTTATCTCCAGTTTTGGTATAGATCTTCATATTGTATTATTTAATTGATCAAAAATACTGCTATTGCTTAGGATAAATGACCTTGAATTAAATTCTAAGACAAAAATGTTGCTTTTCACGGTTCTTTTTGAAAAAAACCATGCCCCATTTATAGGTGTCCAGGCTGATTGTAACACTTTCGTGATTTTTTATAAATTTCCAGGCATTTTCCATAGGGCTTGTCCAGTGTATGTCGTCAAAAATAAATACACTATCCTCATGAGCTGCTTGAAGGCATTGTTTAAAATAGGCAGTTGTTGGTTCTTTTTGATGGTTTCCATCGAAATAAACCAAATCGATTTTTTTATTTTTTAAAACTAAGGGTAAAGTTTTTTCGAATTCACCCACCACAAGCTCAATATTATTGAAATTAAAATCAGAGAAATTATTTTTGGCAATACCGGCGATCACGGGGCAACCTTCAAGGGTGTATACCTGAGCGTCTTGAGAAGCACCTGCCAAATAGGTGCTAGAAATACCGAGGGATGTCCCTATCTCAAGTATCGTATTTGGTTTAAAATAATTTACGGTTCTAAATAATAATTCACCTCTTTTTCTTGATATCCCCGCCTTGGAAGCCAGTTTTGACACGATTCTTTTGTTCCCCTTAAATACTTTGGAGCCGGCACCGAAATCAGTGATATCAATTTGCTCATGATTTTTCAATAACGCTTTTTTAAAAAGCTGTATGTTAATGAGGTCTATGGACGCTTTATTCATCAGACCTTTAGTGATATAATCATAAACAAAAGGCGAATGCACACTGTATTCATTTTTGGACTCTAGAATATATTTGATATAAGCGCGAAAAGGGTGTAGCAAATCTCTTTATTTATTTGCTAAATTAGAAAGAAATATTATTGTAATAATAATTTTAAAATTATATTTGCCCTTGAGTCAAAAATGAAAAAATGAGGAAGGTTATAGCTTTTTTATTGTTATCTATTTTATATACATCGTGTATACCGCTAAAAAAACAAGTCTATTTTCAAGGCGATCAGACTGAAAGTGATACCATTAAAGTAATTCAAGATGTACCTTATCGGTTGCAGGTTAATGATATACTTGATATTCAGATAAAGTCTTCTGATGAAAAATTAGTGGCTTTATTTTCTTCTACTCCGTCGATAAATTCAAGCACCTCAACTCAGTATACTCAAGAGAGTATGTATTTTAGAGGATATTCGGTGGATAAACACGGTAATATTCAGTTACCTTATTTGGGGGGATTAAATGTTTTGGGTTATACAACAGTTGAGGTCTTGAATAAATTACAAAAAGAATTTGAGACCTATTTTAAGGATCCTGATGATGTATTTATTACTGTTAAACTTGCCGGTATTAGAATAACTGTGATTGGAGAAGTTGAGAAAACAGGTACTCAGGTTTTATATTTAAATCAGGTGAATTTGGTACAGGCGCTCGCAGCTGCAGGTGACATAAAAATTACAGGAAATCGTGAAAAAGTTAGGGTATTTAGGAAAAATATTGATGAAACTCAAGAATTTACCGTGAATATGTTAGATATTAACTCTTTTAATTCTGACAGTTTCTTTATTCAACCAAATGATATTATCTATGTAGAGCCCTTAAAGCAAAAGGCTTGGGGAACAGGAACATCAGGTATGCAAACGGTAGTTTCTTTAG
>JAUXCI010000017.1 GCA_030618945.1 Flavobacteriaceae bacterium | reverse complement strand
TTTTTTATGGCCCATTTCTATGCTCAGACCAAAAATATAAACATGGAAAGATTAAAAATTGCAATTCAAAAGTCAGGTAGACTCAATGAAGATTCCCTCAAAATTTTAAAAGAGTGTGGAATTTCGATAAGTAATGGTTTAGATCAATTACGTTCTACGGTATCGAACTTCCCTATGGAAATCCTTTACCTGAGAAACAGTGATATTCCACAATAGCTTTTAGATGGAGTGGTTGATATCGCCATTATAGGCGAAAATCTTTTGATTGAAAAAGACCAGGGTGCAATAGATATTATTGAGCGATTGTCGTTTTCAAAATGCAGGGTTTGTTTAGCTGTTCCTAAAGCATTTAACTATAATAGTATTAAAGATTTACAAGGAAAAAGAATAGCTACTTCTTATCCAAACACACTCAATGAGTTCTTGCGGGAAAAAGGGGTTAAGGCTGAATTGCACGAAATTTCAGGATCCGTGGAGATTGCCCCGAACATTGGCCTGGCCGATGCCATATGCGACATTGTAAGCAGCGGCAGTACCTTGTTCAAAAACAATTTAAAGGAAGTTGAACTAATCAGCAGATCAGAGGCGGTTTTGGCTGTTTCTCCTTTGATTAATACTGACAAGAAAGAGATACTCAACAAATTACAGTTTAGAATCCAGTCAGTACTAAAAGCAAGGAATTTTAAGTACGCCCTCATGAATGTACCTAATGAAAAGATCGAGAACGTGATTAAAATTTTACCAGGTATGAGAAGTCCGACGGTTTTACCTTTGGCAGAAGAAGGCTGGAGTTCCATTCACACCGTAATTGATAAGAATAAATTCTGGGAAGTTATTGATGATTTACAAGAATTGGGCGCAGAAGGAATTTTAGTTGTTCCAATTGAAAAAATGGTACTTTAAAACTATCGTCATGAAGAAATTTATCGATCCCTTAAAAAAGGAATGGCCCGAATTGTTAAAAAGACCTACCCAAACCTATGATCAGATTGAGTCAACGGTTGCCGAGATTTTTGATGATGTATCGCTTAATGGGGATACCGCGATTAAGAAATACGTTAAGAAATTTGATAAAGCTGATTTAAAAGAACTGCTTGTTACATCAGAAAGCCTTGATAATTCAAAAAACCAGCTTAGCGAGGCATTAAAAGATGCTATCAAATTGGCGAAAAGGAATATTGAAGCTTTTCACAGGTCGCAAATAACAGTGAGCAATAAGGTAGAAACTACTGAAGGCGTTATATGCTGGCAGGAGAAAAGACCTATTGAAAAAGTAGGTCTATATATCCCGGGAGGATCGGCACCTTTGTTCTCAACCATTCTAATGCTTGCCATTCCAGCTCAAATCGCGGGCTGTAAAGAGGTCATCATGTGTAGCCCAAGCGATGCTGAAGGCAATATACACCCGGCAATATTATTTACGGCTCAACTTTGTGGTATTGAAAAAGTATACAAAATTGGAGGAATACAGGCCATTGCTGCCATGACTTTTGGTACAGAGACGATTGCAAAAGTGTATAAATTATTCGGTCCAGGAAACCAGTTTGTAACAGTAGCCAAACAAATGGCTTTAAAGTATGGAGTGGGTATCGACCTTCCCGCAGGGCCCAGTGAACTATTGGTCTTTGCTGATGACACTGCCAATGCTCGTTTTATGGCCTCTGATTTGCTGTCGCAGGCAGAACACGGTGCAGACAGTCAGGTAATTCTTGTAAGCCGATCTAAAATATTTTTGGATGATATAGAAAAGGAGATAAATTTACAACTTCAGGAGCTTCCGAGAAAGGATATTGCTGCGCAGGCTATTGAAAACTCTAAACTGATATACTGTGGTTCGGATGAGATGGCTCTGGAACTTATCAATACTTATGCGCCTGAACATTTGATCATAAATACAGCAAATAAAAATGAGATCCTACCAAAAGTCATCAATGCGGGATCTGTTTTCCTTGGAAATTACAGCCCGGAAAGTGCTGGTGATTATGCGTCAGGCACAAATCATACGCTGCCCACAAACGGCTTTGCACGAAATTTTAGCGGGGTCAACCTTGACGCCTTTCAAAAGGCAGTGAGTTTTCAGGAAATTTCGGCTCAGGGCCTGATCAATATTGGTTCAGCCATTGAAGAAATGGCGGAGGCAGAAGGCTTGTTCGCCCATAAGAATGCCGTGAGTTTAAGATTAAAAGAGATTCAAAACAATAATATTTATTGAGTCATGACTGGAGATAAAATAGACATTTTGAAAATGGCCAGGCCTTCTGTAGTCAGATTAAAGCCCTATGCTTCAGCCAAGGAAGAATTTAAAAATTTTGATCAGGATTTGGTGTATCTGGATGCCAATGAGAATCCTTATGAAAATGGAATGAACCGCTATCCTGATCCTAATCAAACGCCATTGCGCTATAAGATCTCAGAAATTAAAAGAGTTCGGCCCGAACAAATTCTACTTGGTAACGGAAGTGATGAAATACTTGACATGATTTTCCGCGTGTTTTTTGAGCCAGGTAAAGACAATATTATAATCAACGTTCCAACCTTTGGAATGTTCGAAGTATTGTCTGACATCAATGATATCAGTTGCCAAAAAGTGAGGCTTAAAGAGAGTTTTCAGCTGGATGTGCCTAGTATTCTCACCAAAATTAACAAACAAACCAAGGCCATTTTTATTTGCTCTCCCAATAACCCCACTGCTAACCTTATGAAAAAAGAGGATATCTTAGAGATTTTGGAATTTGGGCTATTAGTGATTATTGATGAAGCCTATATTGATTTTGCGGATGGAGAAAGCTGGCTAACTAAACTCGATGAATATAATAATCTTATCGTGACCCAGACTTTTTCAAAGGCCTATGGTCTAGCCGGAATAAGACTGGGAGCCTGTTATGCCAATAGTCGGGTCATCGATTTGCTAAAAAAGATTAAAATGCCTTATAATGTCAATGTATTGACCCAAAAAAAGGCATTGGATTATATTGAGAGGGAAGAGATTCGTATTGAAGAGATTAAAAATATTCTTGCTAATAAGTTGTTGCTTAAAAAGGAATTGTCAAGTATCGGATTTGTAAAACAAATCTATCCATCAGATAGCAACTTTTTATTGATAAAGGTGGATGAAGCGAATACAAGACATGAGCAATTGATCAATATGCACCTGGTTGTCAGAAATAGAACTAAGGAGCCTCTATGTGAAAATTGCCTGCGAATAACCGTAGGAACTGCTGAAGAAAACAAAAAATTAATGAGCGCATTGCGTTTATTAGATAAAAACACCAAATCCTAAGCCATGAAGAAAGTATTATTCATTGACCGAGATGGAACCATGATAAGGGAACCTGAAGATGAACAAATTGACAGTTTTGAGAAGCTTGAGTTTTATCCAAAAGCCTTGTTTTATCTTTCCAAAATAGCCGCTGAACTGGATTTTGAACTGGTTATGATCACTAATCAGGACGGTTTGGGTACAGAAATTTTTCCAGAAGATACGTTTTACCCGGTTCATAATTTCATCATGGAAACCTTTGAAAATGAAGGTGTAGTATTTGATAAACAATTTATCGATCGCAGCTTCCCGAAGGAAAATTCTCCTGACAGAAAGCCCGGAACAGGATTATTGGGGGCTTATTTTTCAGAAAGCTATGATTTAAAAAATTCATTTGTGATCGGAGATAGAATGACTGATATGGAACTGGCTAAAAACCTTGATGCCAAAGGAATATTTATCAACAACGAAACAAATTTAGGGGCGAACGAGGTTTCGGTTTCGAATATTGAACTGGAGTCCTATATTGGGCTTGAAACAGATAATTGGCAGTGCATTTATGAATATCTAAAATTAAAGAAAAGGAGTGTTGAGATTTCGAGAAAAACAAAAGAGACCGACATTTATATCAAGTTAAACCTCGACGGTAGGGGTAAAAGCACTATTGATACTGGTTTGAAATTTTTTGACCATATGCTTGATCAGATCGCCCGGCATGGTAATATGGACCTCGAGATAAAGGTCAAGGGAGACCTTGAAGTTGACGAGCACCATACCATGGAAGATACTGCGATTGTATTGGGAGAGGTTTTTGGCAAGGCCCTTGAAGATAAAAGGGGGATTGAAAGGTATGGATTTACCTTACCTATGGACGATTGCCTGGCTCAGGTGGCCATTGATTTTGGTGGTAGGAACTGGCTGGAATGGGATGTTGAATTCAAAAGAGAAAAAATTGGTGACATGCCCACAGAAATGTTTTATCACTTCTTTAAGTCTTTTACAGATGGAGCCAAAGCGAATTTGAACATAAAGGCAGAAGGTCAAAATGAGCACCATAAAATAGAAGCCATTTTTAAAGCTTTTGCAAAGGCCATTAAGGTGGCTGTAAAGAGGGATGTTGATAAAATGATTCTACCAAGTACTAAAGGCCTTTTATAAGATGAAAATTGTAATTATTGATTATGGGGCGGGTAATGTAAAATCAGTGCAGTTCGCACTCGAGAGGCTTGGGTTTAATGCGAGTTGTTCCAATGATGAACAGGAAATTGTGGAAGCCGACAAGGTGATTTTTCCGGGAGTTGGAGAAGCTCAAAGTGCTATGGCCGAAATCAGGAAATTTGGTCTCGATAAAGTGATTCCTAATTTAAAGCAACCCGTTTTGGGAATTTGTCTGGGTATGCAATTAATGTGCAGGTATTCTGAAGAGAATGATACCGATTGTTTAGGAATTTTTCCGGTTGATGTGCTTAAATTTAAGGTTGATTTTAAAATCCCTCATATTGGTTGGAACCAAATCTACGGGCTCAAAAGCCACTTGTTAGATAAGGTAGCAGAAAATTCATACGTATATTATGTGCACAGTTATTATGTTCCTGATAATGAATTTTCAATTGCAAGTACTGATTACGGCCTCCTATATTCAGGCGCAATAAGAAAAGATAATTTTTACGCCTGCCAATTTCACCCCGAAAAGAGCGGCGATGCAGGAGAACAGATTTTAAGAAATTTTATTAATGCAATTTAAAATGAGGATCATACCGGCAATTGATATTATTGATGGAAAATGCGTAAGGCTGGCAAAAGGCGATTACGCTACTGTGAAAATATATAATGAAAATCCTTTGGAAGTGGCCAAACAATTTGAAGGAGCTGGAATTGAATATTTGCACCTGGTTGATCTTGATGGGGCCAAAAGCCAGCATATTGTAAATCATAAGGTGTTGGAAAAAATCGCTACTCAAACGAATTTAAAGATAGATTTTGGAGGTGGATTAAAATCAGATAAGGATTTACATATTGCTTTTGAGAGTGGGGCGAACCAAATTACGGGAGGAAGTATTGCCGTAAAGGAGCCCGAGCTATTTAAAAAATGGATAAAAACATATGGGGCAGAAAGCATTATTTTAGGAGCCGATGCCCATCATGAAAAAATAGCAATTTCAGGATGGCAGGAAGCATCAAGTATAGAAGTGATTCCTTTTATTGAAAACTATCAAAAGGATGGAATCAATGCTGTGATTTGCACCGATATTTCTAAAGATGGGATGTTAGAAGGGCCATCTTTTGAATTGTATAAGAGAATTCTTGATCAGGTTAAAGGAATCAGCCTTATTGCTTCGGGAGGGATATCTCATTTTGATGAACTTCCAAAATTGGCCGCCTTGGGATGTGAGGGTACGATAATAGGCAAAGCTATTTATGAGCAAAGAATCAGCCTTAAGCAATTAGAACAGTATATTTTAGAGCAGTAAGTTATGGAGAATCAATTCCATACGGAATTCGTAAGGAATGCGTTGTATTCCATAGATTATAACGATCGTGATCTTGGATTTTACGATGGCATAGATTTGAACACAGATACACACAAATAAGATGGTAAGCAAACGTATTATACCTTGTCTTGACATAAAAGATGGACGAACCGTAAAAGGAATTAAGTTCGTCGGTTTACAGGATGCTGGCGATCCGGTTGAATTAGCAGAAAGATATTCTCAGGAAGGCGCGGATGAACTGGTGTTTTTGGATATTACAGCGACTGAGGAAAAAAGAAAAACGCTTGTAGAACTGGTTGAAAAAGTGGCTAGAAAAGTTAACATCCCGTTTACTGTAGGAGGTGGAATTTCAAGTGTAGAGGATGTAAACATGTTGTTAAGAGCAGGAGCTGATAAGGTTTCTATAAATTCGTCCGCGATCAATGATCCGCAATTGATCGCCGAGTTGGCCAACAAATTTGGTAGCCAATGTATTGTGCTGGCCGTTGATGCCAAGCTGATCAATAAGCAGTGGAAAGTGTTTTTAGTAGGAGGAAGGGTGCAAACAGATTTAGACCTTTTTGAATGGATACAAAAAGGGGTCGAATTAGGCGCAGGTGAAATTCTTTTTACTTCTATGGATCATGACGGTACTAAAAACGGATTTGCCAACGAGGCCTTAAAAAAGATTTCAGAACTGGTTAAAGTTCCCGTTATTGCAAGTGGTGGGGCGGGAACGACACAACACTTTTGTGATACTTTTATCCATGGAAAGGCTGATGCGGCATTGGCTGCCAGCGTATTTCACTATAAGGAAATCGAAATAAAAGATTTAAAAAAAGAATTAAGCCTTCAAGGCGTAAATGTAAGATTATGATTATAAAATATGATATAAGCACAGGGTTGGTACCTGCTATTATTCAGGATGCTTCAACAAAAAATGTTTTGATGCTGGGCTATTTGAATGAGGAAGCCTATGAAAAAACATTGGCTAGCGGGAAGGTGACATTTTTTAGCAGGTCTAAGCAACGTTTATGGACCAAAGGAGAAGAAAGTGGTCATTTTCTGGAACTGGTTGATTTAAAAAATGATTGTGACAACGATACACTTTTAATAAGTGTAAAACCCATAGGACCAACATGCCATAAAGGATCAGACACTTGTTGGGGCATGGATAATGATCGTGGTTTCGGATTTTTATCTACCTTAGAAACAGTTATCAAGGATCGAAAAGAGAACCAAGCAGAAGATTCTTATGTGGCGTCTCTGTTTAAAAAGGGAATCAATAAAATAGCACAGAAGGTTGGAGAAGAGGCTGTAGAAGTAATCATTGAAGCAAAAGATGACAATGAAGAATTATTTCTTGATGAATCAGCAGATTTATTATTTCATTACTTAATTTTGTTACAAGCCAAAGGTTTTAAGCTTAATGATATTGTTAATGTGCTAGAAAATAGGCATAAATAAAAAGATGTGATTAATCCGGTTCCTGAAAATACTGTTTCCTATCAAGATACTTTCAAAGTAGAAGAGAATGCTCTTGACGCTTTAAATCATGTGAATAATGTGGTTTATCTGCAATGGGTGAATGATATCTCTGAAAAACATTGGAACCTACTCGCAGGACAGGAAATTAAAGAAAAATATTTTTGGGTAGTATTAAGGCACGAGTTGGATTATAAGAATCAGGCCTTTCTGGGTGATGAAATTACTGTCTTAACATGGGTGGGCGAATCGTCTGGTGTTAAATCTATACGAAATGTACATGTATATAAGGGTGAAACGATTTTGTTAAAAGCTAGATCCACCTGGTGTTTGCTGGAGGTGAAAACTTTAAGACCAACCAGGATTAAAGAAGATATTTTATCGCTGCTAAAGCCTGACCTGAGTTAATAAGTATTTCTTAGTCTTTTAATTTTAATTCTTTTGCCTTAATGAGCTTTTCAAGTACGAATTCTACGCCGGCATTATTATTGCTCCTTGTTTCAAATCGTGCTGCCTGTTTAACATTTTCATGAGCGTTTTCCATAGCATAACTAAAATAGGCTTGATCGATCATTTCAAGATCATTGTTATAATCGCCGAATACCATTGTTTCTTCTTTCGAAATGCCAAATTTATGCTGCAATAGTTTGACTGCCTCTCCTTTATTGGACCTTTGGTCAGCAATATCAACCCAATTTGTTCCTGACACCTTAATCTGTAGTTCGTTCTCAAATTGCTTTACATGTGGGTAGATATAGGTTTCTGAACTCTCAAAATGATAAATAGCGACTTTAAAGACATCATCTTTAACCTGGCTCAAAAGGTCATCTACAACATCAAATTTGGTATAATACTCTTTGAGAACATTTTGAAACTTCTCGTCATCACTTTCTATATAAGCTGATTTTTTGCCACAAACTACGATGTAAATCCCTTCTACTTTTCTCAGAACAGGGATCAATTTATGAATGTGATCAAAAGAGAGTAGTGTGGATCCAAGTTCGGTTTGTCCTTGTTTGATGTATCCCCCATTTTCTGCTACGATAGTGATTTCTTCAAAAATAGCCATCAATTTGTTTTGTATGCTACTATATTGCCGCCCACTTGCTGCTACAAAACGTACATTTTGTGTTTTTAAACCTTGAAACAATTCGAAAAACTGAACACTTACTTCACTTTTTGAATTCAATAATGTACCGTCCATATCGGTTACAACCATTTTTACCTGAGAAAGATCCATCATTAGTATTAAAAATTTAGATTGCAAAAATAACATTATCGTCGCAAAATCCATAGTATTTATGACCTATTTATGAATCAGTTTCTATGTGAAAGAAGGATAAAAGTCACATGATTAATATTTAAGCAAATGAGCTGACAATCAAAATAAAGGATTACTTTTGCACTTTCAAAAAAACATATATGCAATCTATTAGAAATGTAGCTATTATAGCACACGTTGACCACGGTAAAACTACTCTTGTTGACAAAATCATTGATCAAGCCAAGATTTTGGATGACAGAAAAGTACGAACGGATTTACTTTTGGATAGCAATGATCTGGAACGTGAACGAGGAATTACCATTTTATCAAAAAATGTGTCTGTGATGTATAATGGAGTTAAGATCAATGTAATTGACACTCCTGGTCACGCCGATTTTGGTGGTGAGGTGGAAAGGGTATTAAAAATGGCTGATGGTGTGTTGCTTTTGGTAGATGCATTTGAAGGGCCAATGCCTCAAACAAGATTTGTTTTGAGTAAAGCTCTTGAACTTGGATTGATGCCTATTGTGGTTGTCAATAAAGTAGATAAACCAAATTGCAGTCCTGATATTGTACATGAAAAGGTTTTTGACCTGATGTTTGCACTTGATGCAACTGAAGAACAATTGGAATTCGATACGATTTATGGTTCTGCTAAGAATGGTTGGATGAGTACCGACTGGAAAGATGAAACAGATAATATTATCCCATTACTGGATTCTATTGTTGCAAATATTCCCGAAGCACCTTACAGAGAAGGAACGCCACAGATGCAGATTACCTCCTTAGATTATTCTGCCTTTACCGGTAGAATTGCTATTGGAAGGGTGTTTAGGGGCGATCTGGAAGAAGGGAAGGATTATATGTTGTGCAAATCAAACGGAGTTGTTAAAAAAGTAAGAATCAAAGAATTACACACTTTTGAAGGCTTGGGTAAAGCAAAAACAAGTAAAGTGCGAAGTGGAGATATTTGTGCCATAACAGGAATTGAAGGTTTCGAAATTGGAGATACCTTATCAGATCTTGAAAATCCAGAAGCATTGCCTAGGATTGAAGTTGATAAACCAACGATGAGTATGTTGTTTACCATCAATAATTCACCATTCTTTGGTAAAGAAGGAAAGTTTGTGACCTCACGTCATTTGAGAGACAGGTTATTCAAGGAAACTGAAAAGAATTTGGCCCTTCGCGTAGAAGAAACAGATACTGAAGATAAGTTTATCGTTTATGGACGGGGAATTCTTCATTTGTCGGTTCTTATTGAAACCATGAGGAGAGAAGGTTATGAATTGCAGGTGGGAAGACCAAAAGTAATCATCAAAGAAATTGACGGGGTGCGTAGTGAACCATTTGAAACTATGGTGATCGATGTTCCAGAACAGTTGGCCAGTAAGGCAATTAATTTGGTGACCATTAGAAAGGGAGATCTTCACGTAATGGAACCAAAAGGAGATTTGCAACATCTTGAATTTGATATCCCCTCAAGAGGACTGATTGGATTGAGAAATAAAATATTAACCGCTACCCAGGGAGAAGCTATTATCAATCACAGGTTAAGAGGTTATGATGCCTATAAAGGAGATTTTACAGATGTTGTCAATGGAGCGATCGTTTCTTCTGAAGCGGGGAAAGCTACTGCTTATGCGATAGACAGACTTCAGGATAGAGGGGAATTTTTTATCGATCCAAATGAAGAAATTTATAAAGGTCAGGTTGTGGGTGAAAATAGCCGTTCGGATGATATGGGTGTAAACCTAATCAAAGGGAAAAAGCTGACCAATGTTAGAAAATCAGGAACTGATGATGCGTCCAAAATTTTCCCAAAAATTGATTTTTCTCTTGAGGAATGCATGGAATACATTAGAGATGATGAATATTTGGAGGTGACTCCAATGAGTTTAAGAATGAGAAAGATAGTTTTTAGGTAATATTTTATCGGATAATTTTCAATTTATAAATGGGCGGAAATAGCCAAAATAAATGTTAATTTTCTGTTCAACGCGTTTAGAAAATAATTAAAATGGTAAATTGCCATCAAAAATTTTTTGAAATGAAATTGAAGTATTTATTAGTATTAATTCTGGGGATAGTAATTTTTTCTTGTAAAGATGATGACGACGACAAGGATACTTTTGATCCTGTGGCGCAAGCACTTATTGATGACGAAAAGCTAGTTGAATGTTTACAAACACATTATTTGACGGATGATATTGCGATTGACACCATTTTGAATGGAGAAACACCATTATATAACATTGTAACCACTGATTATATTGAATATAATGATATTGATTATAAAATGTATTATTATGTTGAACAAGTTGGAATCGGGAAGCAATCTTCCAGAAATGATTCAGTTCAGATATTGTATCAAGGATATTTACTTGACAGCACTAAATTTGATGAAAATGTAAATTATACAGCAACTAAATCATGGTTTCACTTACCCCAAACCATTCCCGGTTTCAGATACGGGGCTTCTTATTTTAAGGAAGGAGAAAAGTTTATCTACCCTGATGAATCCTTTACTTATGTAAATACTGGAAGTGGTGTGTTTTTTATGCCCTCAGGCTTAGCATACGGCAATACCGGGACCTTTACTATTCCGAATGATGCCATTCTTTATTATTTTCTGGATATGGGTAGAGTAGTTATTGCCGATTTTGATGGAGATTTGGTATCGAATAATGATGAAGATATTGATGGAGATGGAAGCGTTGAAAATGATGACACTGACGGTGATGGCATTCCTGATTATGGTGATGTTGATGACGATGGTGACCTTATTTTGACTAAATTGGAAGATGCTGATGGAGATGGTGATCCAAGGAATGATGATACAGATGGAGATGGTATTCCAAATTATCTGGACTCAGACAGTTAAAAAAAATAGAAAAAGGTTGTCAATTTGAAAACCTTTTTTATTTCTCAACTTTTAGTTTTTTTGGAAAATATCTTGTCGATTGCGTCAATGACATAATCAATTTCTTCCTTTGTATTGAATTTACTAAACGAAAACCTCACAGAAGTATGTTTCGATTCTTCTTCGTTTAGAATCGCTGCCAGGACATGTGAACCTTTGCTGCTACCACTTTGACAGGCGCTGCCTCCTGATGCAGCGATACCCTTAAGATCCAAATTAAAAAGGAGCATAGACATTTGTCTCGGAAACCTGACATTCACGATATGAAAGGTGCTTTTATTAGCATCAGCCGATAAGCCATTAAAACGAACACCTTCAACGCTGTTCTTTATTTGTTCAATAAAATATTGTTTTAAACCCGAAATATAGGCTTTGTCTGCTTCATAATTATCCATGGCCAAAGAAAGTGCTTTATCCATGCCCACGATGCTATGTGTATTTTCGGTTCCTGCTCTTGCGCCCATTTCCTGTTCCCCTCCGTGAAGTATGGGCTCAATTTTTAAACCTTTCTTAATTATGGCAAAACCCACCCCTTTTGGACCGTGAAATTTATGCGCACTAGCCGTTACAAAATCAATGGGAGATTTTTCCAGGTCAAAAGAAACATGGCCAATGCCTTGTACAGTATCAGAATGAAATAAAGCTCCATGTTCTTTACACACCTCAATAACCGTATCGATATTTAGTATATTTCCCAACTCGTTATTGACCTGCATCAAACTGACAAGGGTCTTTTTCTCTGATCCTGCCAATAGCTTTTTGAGCATGTCATAGTCAATCTCTCCTTGGTGGTCAACCGGAAGAATGTCAAGTTCAATAGAAAAATCCTTTTGTAAGGCTTCTGTCGTGTGCAAAACCGCATGGTGTTCAATGGCGGAACTTATGATACGCTCCACACCAAGGTTTTTCACCGCGTTAAAGAGAATTAGATTATCGGCTTCACTTCCTCCTGCGGTAAAAATAACTTCAGATGCCGAGCAATTGAAGTATCGGGCAATATTCTTTCTAGCCATTTCTACCTCAGCCTTGGCCTTTCTGCCAAATTCATGGCTAGATGAAGGGTTACCAAAATTATTAAGCATATGATCAGCCATGGCCTTGATTACCTCTTTATCAAGAGGTGTTGTTGCCGCATTATCAAAATATATTTTTTGCATACTACAAAAGTAATTATTTTTATTCTTAACAATCTTTTAAAATGGCTGTTAAATCTATTACTTTTGCCTTTGGAATCCAATGAAAGATTAATGTGTTATTAGTGTTTTTAAAATGATGAAAAAATTCTTTTTGTTTTTATTTTTAGTGTCTGCCTTATCTTGTAGCGATGGGGATCTTGATATTTCCAGTTTTGAATTTGAGGAGGAGGTAACACTATGTGGTTCTAACACTTATACTTTATATAGATTGAGCACCTTTGAGCAAAGGGAAGCTTTAATCGTTACGCTGACGGATCTTCAGATTAGAAAAGATGAAGACATTGTTTTACCGGTACCGGTAACTTTAACTGGCCAATATACCGTAACTTATCGTTTGTTTGATGAACCGGTTACCGACGCCTATTTTTGTTCGGCAGTTCCACCAGTTCAGCCGAATGTTTTAAAAGACTGGAGAGGAGTGTCTGGAGCCATATTTGTAGAGAACCAACCAATATACGATACTGATGGTGAAACAATAACTGGATGGAAACATTATATTGTGTTACATGATGTTGTACTCAAAGTAGATGACCAGGAATTAAAGTTGAATGAAACCTTCTTATTTGGTGAGGTTGATACAGGTGCTTAGGGGTTTTATGGTTTTTTATTTTGGAAAATATGAACCTCAGTTGCTCCCGTTCCATATTTAGAATAAGAAGCATCGTTAAATTCTACAGGATATTTTTTGATTAGTTCCCTTACTTCATTTTTCAATACACCGTCGCCTCGGCCGTGAATAAATACGATTCTTTTTTGTTTTTTTAGAATGGCCTCTTCCAGTTTTGCTCGAGCTACGCTCAATTGCAAGGATAGCTTGTCAAAATTACTCATTCCATGCTCTGTATCAATGAGTTCATGGATGTGAAGATCAACCTCTTCTATATGGGTTTTCTTTTTGGAAACGGTATTTAAATGAGTGACTGAATTTTTATTGTCCAGTTCCTTTTCATACCTGCCTTTGATCAGATTTTTCCAGTCCTTTTTTAAAACCAATTCCTTAGGGCTGTATTCATAATTAAAACCATCATCACATTCAATGGTAATTTTATGCAGTCTTAATTCAATTATTTTCCCTTCCAGGGTTTCGTTGACAACGCCAACTCTTTGACCGATTTTAAATTCATTTTTGGAATTCATTGGTCCAAAGATAAATTAAAATATTATTTTTAAATTTATTCTTTTATCAGATATATACAAAGATGGGGCTGATTGCTTTTTTAGAAGAAAACTTACTTTCATGCCAATGGAAGAACATTGGTATAGAGTGTATGGGATGCGGATTTCAGCGTTCGGTCATTTTTTTGATGGAGGGTGAGTTTTTAAATGCTTTTAAAACTTATCCTGCTATTTTCACCTTAATTTTAATGATGGTCTTTTTGGGTTTTCACCTAAAGTTTAACTTTGCAAAGGGACATAAAGTATTATTGTGGTTATTTTTGATAAACCTATCCATTATTTTAGTCAATTATATTCTTAAATTAATATAAGCTCAAAAAATATGTACAAAGAAAAGTTACCCCATTCACAAACCGCCTTAATTCTAGGAATCAGTTCGATTTTTACGGCCTGCTGCTGCTGGGGGATTATCGGCGTCATTGTTGGTGTTATAGGTCTTTTTAATGCCAATAAAGCCATAGCCCTGCACTATGAATTTCCTGATCAATACGATGGGATAAACAATGCTCAAACTGGGAAAACAACCTCCATCATAGGAATCATTATTGGAATTATTTCTATGTCTTGGATCATTTATGTTTTTAGTTCGGGAGACTATCAAGTTATGTATGAAGAGTATAATAATGCTTTTGGGGAATAATAGGCTGTATCGCCATGAACTCTTTCCTACCGGCCGGTCAAAGGTTTATCCTAACAAGATGTTTTTTTGTGTCGAGCCACTGTACGTCAACAATAATGAATGAAGGAACGGATTGCGATCTAATCGAAAGAATCAAGCATTCATGAATTCATTCATTTCAAAATTATTGTAGCATTGTAGTATTTGTCATGAAGACAGACTCAAGTGCATAAGTAAATAAAAACACAAATACCTTAAGTCATATATTGTTAATATACAAGTTTAAAAGCGCATTTAATTTATTTTGATTGGTTGTAAAAAAAATTATGAATGACTGGCTTTTCAACTCAAATATTTATCTATTTTTACGCTATGATAATAAATGATTCGAACAGGCACAAAGGATTAAGAAATCAATTGGTTAGCACAATTAAGGCCAAAGGAATAGCTGACAAATTGGTGCTGCAAGCCATTTCTAAGGTGCCGAGACATTTGTTTATGGATTCTGGTTTTGTTGATTTTGCTTATCAGGATAAACCTTTTCCTATAGGATCTGACCAAACCATTTCTCAACCCTATACAGTTGCTTTTCAAACAGAATTATTAGCTGTTCAACCAGGGCAAAAAATTCTTGAAATAGGTACTGGTTCCGGTTATCAAACGGCAATATTGATTGAATTAGAAGCAGAAGTATACAGTATTGAAAGACAAAAGGAACTTTATAACAAGGTTAAAAAATTCCTTCCTAAGGTGGGATACGTACCTAAAAAACTTGTGTTTGGTGATGGATATATCGGTTTAGCTGAAAACGCTCCATTCGATGGAATTCTAGTTACCGCTGGAGCCCCTTTTGTACCTAAACCTTTACTAGGTCAATTAAAAATAGGAGGGCGATTAGTGATTCCTGTAGGGGATGAAACACAAGTGATGACTGTATATACAAGAACCTCTGAAAATAAATTTGATAAACATGAATATGGTGATTTCAAATTTGTTCCAATGCTCAAAGAAAAAAACTAATATACTTTTTCTTGAATGCATGAATGAAAAAATGCTACAATTGGAACTTTATAATGTCTTGTCCTGAAATAGGTTTACACATAAACGTAAACAAGAATCAGGATTATGAAACGAAATGTAAACAAGTACACGGACGATTTTAAGTTAAAGGTGTCATTAGAGTATTTAAACACGAGTCAAAGTCAGCGAGAAGTTTTAATTAAATACGGTATTGCGGGCAGTAATTGCATTACAGATTGGATTCGTAAATTTGAGCTTAGAAAACCCACAATTAAAGACCTAGAAGCTCGATTACAAATGACAAAAAGTACTAAAAAGACCAAGCTGGAGCAATACCAGGAGTCAAAGATCAAGAAACTTGAGGAATTGCTTAAACGTGAGCAATTAAAAACAGAAGCATTAGATACCATGATTGATATTGCTGAAGATAGCCTTAAAGTTGTTATTAGAAAAAAGTCTGGATCCAAACAGTAGATCAGCTGCGCACAAAGCATGAGTATATAGCAATAGAGGTATTGTGCGAGCTGTTTGGAATGAGTAGGCAAGCTTACTATCAGCGTAAAAAATATAACTATAAAGAAGTTTATAAATCTGAGATCCTTCGGCAAGTAGTGACTCAACAGCGTGAGTTGATGCCCAAATTAGGAGGTCGAAAATTATTACTAAAAGTCAATATAGCTTTACCACCAGAATTACAAATGGGTAGGGATTCTTTTTTTAGCTATTTAAGAGCTAATGATTTATTAATTAGGAGAAAAAGGTTGAGAGCTATTACTACTAATTCTAATCATTGGTATAGAAAATACCCAAATCTTATAAAGGGGTTTACACCTTTCAAGGCTCATCAACTGTGGGTTAGTGACATTACTTATGTTTCAACTAGGCAAGGGTTTGTTTATCTTAATTTGATAACGGATGCTTATTCTAGAAAAATTATAGGTTGGTCTATAGGAGAAACTCTTGAGGCCAAACACACAGTTCAAGCCCTTAAAATGGCCTTAAAACAGCTGCCTAAAGATGTGAAAAATGTATATCATCATTCTGATAGAGGGGTTCAATACTGTTGTGATCAATACATAAGAATACTAAAAAAGCATAAATTTAGAATAAGTATGACTGAATCAGGGAATCCACGTGACAATGCCATTGCTGAAAGGATAAATGGTATACTCAAAACAGAATGGAACCTATATGGATTGTCCTCTCATAATCAAGCTATTAAAATTATTAAAAAAGCTATATCAAATTATAACAATAACAGACCTCATATGAGTATAGATATGTTAACTCCTGAAATGGCTCATCTAAAACAAGGTCAATTAAATAAACTATGGAAAAATTATTGGGTCAATAAGTATAGTATTATAAATTACAATCAAAAAAGTCTAACTTAGACTTGTAATAGTATCAGTAAATGTAAAAGCAAATAGTAACAAAAAGTGTAAACAAAAATCAGGACGATACATTAAATTATAAAAATGTGTTAGGATGTTCTGTAATTCTGCAAAAATTCATCCAGGGTCAATACCGGGGTCAAGTTTCTAGACTTATAATGTTCTTGATAAATCTTATAACTCCTTTTGGCAAAACGGCTAATTGTTTTAGTCGAATTTAATTCATCTTGTAATACTGTTTTCATAATCGAAGTTTTTAGAGAGGGTTAACTTTTCTTAGAGCTTAAATATCAGTGCAATAGTCAATATTACAAAAATTATTCTATAAAACCAAAACATTTAATACAATCCAGAACCAATCAAAACAAAAAAAAACTCTCCAAGAAATTGGAGAGATTTTCTTAAACTAAAGTTGATTTACAACGATTCAAACTTTACTGGCCTTACTAGAAACCGAAGTGCTAAGGTTACACGATGTATAACTAACACTATTTCGTTCCAGTAATCGTTATTCCAAAAGTGGAGATGTGAAGCTCAACCGTCGCTATTTTCCCTTCCACTTCACTAAACTTAAGCTTCATTGTGCCATCTGTCGAAATAAAATTATTACGATCAACGGGTAAGAGAAATCCACCAATTCCCGAGTTTGAAATTTCTACATTATAGACCCCGCCTTCCTCAGCAATAATAATGCTAATGGGATATTCTTTTACTGTGTATTCTCCCTTGACGTCTTCGTTTACATCGAACTTTTTATATCGATCTGCCAATGAAGGAAAATAATTGTCAATCTCGTTAAAATCAGGAAAATCGGCATTTATGACCAGAGAATTAACTTTGTCGCCATTAGGGATATCCATGCTATAAATTCTGTTGTCATCTTTCCATACGGAAGTGCTCACCACAGTGTTAAAAACTTCCTGAACACTATCAACTTGCGTATCATATTCAGCCTTTACGCTTATAGGTATCGGCCTGTCACCAAGTCTTTTAATTACAAGTTTGCCATCGGTAAATGATTCAATGGCAACATCGGGGTAACCCATTTTAAAATACCAGGAGTCCCAAAGCCAACTTAGATCTTCTCCACTAACATCTTCAAATGTATAGAAAAAGTCATAAGGAGTGGGCGACTTCTTGGCCCAACGGCGAATATATTCTCTAAAAGTTTCGAGAAATTTTTCTTCTCCTAAATGTTGATAAAGAAGGGCATAGGTAAATGCAGGCAAGGAGTAGGAATGATAGCCTAAATTATTTCCCATATATTGGGAGGAGGTTACAGTTGGCAGATCGCCAATGCTTCCAATCATCCCTTGCATACCAAATTTAAAATTAGCATAAAGTGAAGTAGAATTTTTCTCATCATTAAAATACTTGTGCTGAACCAATGCAGTTACAAAGGTGGCCCAGCCTTCATCCATCCAAGCAAATCGTCTTTCATTTATCCTTACATACATGGGGAAGTAAGTATGGAACATTTCATGTATGGTGACTC
>JAUXCI010000275.1 GCA_030618945.1 Flavobacteriaceae bacterium | reverse complement strand
TAGAGTATTTTATATCTTCCACGCCCAATATACTTAGCTGTTTTTATGTCAGGATCCTTTCGAAACTCATCTGTTATCTCTTCTTCAAATTCCTTCTCGTCTTTTTTGGAAAAAGATCCTTCCGCATAAGCCGCTGCTGCCATAGCATGTGTTATGATTCCATCATAAACAAAAGTATAACTACCATCTTTGTCAACAGTTATCTTTGCATTAAATTTCTCAGGTATCCAGCATGCTGTCAGGCCTGCAATGATAAAAAGAAAAGCCAAACTGAACTGAACTACCTTCAATTTTTTCATGATTTTAGCCTCCTGTTTTTAAGGTAACAAACAACAACGTCGTCCCTTTGAATTACATGATCTTTATCAATCCTCTTATAATTAGGATGGTATCCAAATAAGAAAAATTTCACTCCGCCAACGCTCCATAATGAGGACGGGTCTTCAATGTAGCTCTATAAAATATCACCCTAAAATAGATCGAAAAATCAGAGTAAAATTACCTAAAATACATATCAGTCAAGACTTTTTATAAGTTGATTTTAATATCTCATCAATAGCAGGGATGTAATCATGCCCTTTTAATTATGCGAAGCCTTGATTGATGGGTATCTACCAATAAATTGCTTTGATTTATTGTTCATTTAGGATATCAGCATATTTAGTTTTCCATGCTTTAAACGTACTTATCAACTTGTCATAAAAAGCATCTCGTTCTGATTCGTTTTTTTTTAGAAAATTCAATTTCGTATGACCCCCGCTTTTTACCTTTAGCTGTAATAGAAGGACCATATAGCCCACGTGACTTTTCAAAACTTGTGATTTTATAAAAAAATATTTCTTTTTCACTTGAAGATCCCAGCCGCTTATAACTCGTTTTAAAGTTTACATTCGTTAAAGTTACGGTACCTTTTTTGCCAAAGCTAGGTTTGATTTCTGCTGTTGCAATTATCTTAGTAGGTGTTATGGACTGCTCTAGTAAATTATATCTCTTTTCCTGTGCCATTCGTTTTTTTTCATTTAAATCAATCCATACTTTATCATCTGTTTTACCAGTCCGGCCAGACCTATTATATTGTCCTGAAATTTTATCATCGTTTATAAGATTTAAAGTGTAAGTAAACAATGGCTTAGACCCACCTTTTCGGATAGTTCCTGTATGCTTAATAACTAACGTTCTGCCGATCAGCTTCCCATCAAATTTGAGGATAGCTCTATCATCCTTGGCGTAATAATGCATTTCCCCTTCAAAATGAGATGTATTATTGAAAGATGTAAAGCAAATTTTAAATGGATATGTTTTTGAATCTGCAGTAACTTTCTGACCGAAAAAAGCTTTTCCGCTTGTTAATGCTGAAATAATTATAGGGCGCTCTTTAGCTATTTTTGCAGCAATTGCAGCTTTTTTACGTTCTTCTTCAAATTGCACCTTTTCAGCATGAGCCTTTAAAGCTTCTTTATAAAGATTGGTTATATCTGTATTATTAGGGGTGACAAGAAGAACTGGTTTTAATATTTTTATAGCTGCCAGCCATTCTTTTTGTTCCATCAGTTTTATTGCCTTAGCCTTCCATTCGTCAACATAGGCATTTTCTGCTTCTTTATAAAAATGGGTTATGTCTGTATCATTAGGAGTGACAAGAAGTACTCGTTTTAACAATTTCATGGCTGACAGCCATTCTTTTTGCTCCATTAACTTTATTGCCTTAGATTTCCATTCGTCAGCTTTTTTATTTAAATCATTACATGGTTTATAAGATGATTCTGTTATTGAATCACCCTTTGTTGTTTCCCCCTTGCTTGCAAATGTTTGGTTTGCAAAAGTGCTCCAGCTAAATGATTTATTCAATGCATCTTTATCAATGCTTGAATAGTATAGATCAACACAATTATTTAGGGGACTATCGGCTTCAAGTATATCTCCAACTCCGACAGCAAATGGAAAAGGTTTTTCATCAAAAATTATGGAATACAGACCTGGCTCAAGAGGTTGGCTTGGCACAACAACAATCATTTCAGGCTTATCTTTAATTGGTTTAAGTCGAAAATCAATCTTTTTGCCAAACTTATAGCGATTTAGCGGAATAATATTTAATTGTATTTGTTCACCATCTTTACGATTATATACTCGTTCAACTTCACAACGGACAAAAGAACGGTTTTTTAATAAAATTATATCTTCTAATTTCTTTACAGTCTTATCTATGGTTCTATCAAAAATAATAATTGACAAATCCCCATTAAAATTACGACGTTTTTCTTCAGGTGTTTTATTCCCAAGTTCAGTTAATTTACCATTATCCAAAATATAAATCCCATGGAATTCAGGGATAGGGGATTTGGCGCAACCTATAAGATAAGTTAGGAAAACAAGTATAGCCACAGTAAACAACATTTTATTGTTTTTCATGAGTATCTCCTTAGAAAAATTGACTTCATCTATTATTGGAACTTTTCTTGTCATGTTTAAAGAGGTTCACAGCATGCCCTTCCCTAGTGCGACTCATTTACCTGCTGTAGTAAACTGTGCACTATTCCAAACTATGACACATCCTTCCCACATTTGACACCAACCCTTCCCAATATTAATCTCTACTCACTTTTATACCTTTAGCTCCCAAACACTCAATAACAATATCATCATCCCCAAGCACTCTTATGATCAATTTTTCTCCTGGACCAAGCTTAACCTCGTTCATTGGCAAAAATCCATATTGCACAAGACATTTTCCGCTTTCGAAATTCGACTCAAATCCTACGGGGCCTCCACATACTTTTACGATAGCTGGCTTTCCATCTTTAACTACAGTTTCATCGGAAGAAAATGCGAGGCTACTCGCTGAAATTATAAAGCAGAATATTGCCACTGCTACCCAAATGGTTTTAAAAGTGTTTTTCGATTCTGTCATAATGGCCTCCTATTTTGTTTAAAAGGGTGACTGATTTATTTGTTGACCTAATGCTGATCAGTCCGAGTTGACGCGATTGTTGGCTTCATCTTTGGCAAATTAGCGTAGCCTTACTTTCATTAAAACGCTGGAATACCGCAATATCCTTGAAGTCATTTGGCATATCTATAGAAACGACGGATTCGAACCCAGCTTTGTAGAGCCGTTGCTTAATTTCTGCGATAGTGTATAGATGCATTTCCTCAACTATTTCGCCTTCCCATGCATCGCTGGTTTGTCTGATGCGGAGGCAAGTACTGGAAGAGCAATACGTCACTACAGACGCAATAGAAACTG
>JAUXCI010000192.1 GCA_030618945.1 Flavobacteriaceae bacterium | reverse complement strand
TTTGATTTCGCCATGATGGAATGTGGTCAATACAATGAGTTATGGTCTGACATACACATGTTCCCTGAAGAAACAGCCCAGGCAGGTGTAGATGTAAAAGCCAAACTAATTATGCCCATTCATTGGGGTGCTTTTAAACTGGGAATGCATCCTTGGACAGAGCCAGTTGAGCGAATTTCAAAAAAGGCAGGTGAGCTTAACATTGCTCTCATTACCCCTAAAATTGGTGAAGTCATTGAATTTAAGGAACAAACTGATGACAATTCAAAATGGTGGAATCAGGATCAATAAATGTGATACTGTTTTAGAGAACTCAGCGTAAATCATGCAATTTATGGAAGGTCTATTTTTATTTTTTCAACCGAACCGGGTGCTAGACTATTGAGATGAATATCACCAATTCTAACCCTTACTAATCTAAGTGTAGGAAAGCCAACACTGGCGGTCATTTTACGAACCTGTCTATATTTCCCTTCGGTTAAAGTTATGCTAATCCATGATGCCGGTCGGTGTCTGCCAATACGCAAGGTGATATGAGCAGGAGGGAGGTCAGGCTCATCATTCAATCTAAATACCTTACAAGGTTTTGTATTATATTTTAACCCCTCAATACCAATCTCAACGCCTTTTGCCAATTGATCAATTGCATTATCTGTAATCAAACCATCAAGCTGGGCCCAATATTCTTTTTCAACCCCCGATTGATTAATCGTGTTGCTGAGCTTGCCATCAGTTGTGAGTAAAAGTAAACCTTCTGATTTTTCATCCAGACGGCCCACCGCCATAGTTCCCTCAGGAAAATGATACAATTCACTCAAGAATCTTTTTTTTCTTGATTGATGCACATCGTTGGACATCAATTGACTAAGCATTCCGAACGGCTTGTGAAGTTTAAATGTTTGATGAGGCATTATTAGATTTTGTGTTAGCTAAAGTATTTAATTTCTGCAAGATATAATCATATAGAAACTGTTAACTTTGAGCTGTAAGCTGAAATCCTTTTAAAATTCTATTCTTTAAAAATAAATAACATGAAACAAGCCCTATTCATTCTTTTGTTCATTTGTATGACTTCTCAAGCCCAAAATATTTCAACCAAGCCCGAACAATGGACATCCTTTAATCGTGAAGCCACATTTGATCAAGATATTATTCATTTAAATGCCAATGAAAAGGACGGCATATTGTGGCTTAATGATGCTGTTTTTAAAAATGGCACCATAGAATTGGATATCAAAGGCAAGGATGAACGCGGAAAAAGCTTTGTAGGTATTGCTTTTCATGGGCAGGACAACGAAATGTTTGATGGTATCTATTTCAGAGCTTTTAATTTCCAAAGTCCGGAAAGAAAAACGCATTCGGTTCAATATATATCTATGCCGGATAATGACTGGTCAGTTTTGAGAAAAGCTTTTCCAGATAAGTATGAAAATACCGTAGACCCTGTACCTAACCCAAATGAATGGTTCCATGCCAAGATCGTTGTAAATTATCCTTCGGTCAAGGTTTATGTCAATGGATCAAAATATCCATCTCTTGAAATAGAACAAATAAGTGAGAGAAAGCAAGGTAAGTTTGGTCTATGGGTGGGCAATGGTTCGGAAGGCTATTTTAGAAATGTAAAAATGTCTTCGAATTAGAAAAGCTAAGGTATTTATGACAAAGGCTTTTCAAATTGCCTCAACCAGTCTGCGAGGTGATCGGAGGTGAGCACCTCACCTCCGATCACCTCAGAAATAAACAGTGAAGAATTTAGAATAAAAACAAAAGCCTACTTAAGCCTTTTTTTTAACAAAATTCAGATCTAGAACATTAAAATTATTTGCAGCCTTTACCAACAATGTAGAACCTATGCTTTCAAACAAATTATTTGTTCTTATAACATATTGGGCTTGTTTTTTAATTTGAAAATTTGGAATCCCCACCAAAGTCAGGTCAGTTGAAGCTGATCTCTCTCCAATGATATCGTAAAAGGCTTTTTGTTCCACGGCATTATTAATGATAATGATTTCTACATTTACGCGCAGGTCTTCAACAAGTTTGTATATTTTGGCGTGAACCAATTTTTTATCAACATTGTTGTTATTGACAAATAAAACTCTGATACTGGGGTTGTTCCACCTGGGAGACGCAATAATAAAACGGGCTATATTTAACATCATTTCAGCGTTCTTACTATCGGTTTCCCGCCACCAAAGGTCTACCGAATTGTATTGCCCAAACTTGCTTTTTTTATCAAAATCCAAATACAGTAAATTATAATCCAAATGAAGCAAAATTTGAGTCATTTTTGAGTACTCTTTAGAATTTTCCAGGCCTTTGGGCCAACCCATCATAATCGTATTGGGTTCAACACCTGAAAACCCAAAAGTAGAGGCTATATTGGTTATACCATCATAGATGTTTTTAACTTTTAGTTGCCGGCCAAAAATTCCCAGTTCCTTGAAGTATGCATCATTAACCACCTGATCTGCTCTTTTTAGCGGTTGATCATCTTCACGATCAACAATCAACTTAAAATTGGTTACCATGCCCGTTCTCCCGGAAACTGTTTTCCCCAATTGTAACAAGTATTTTTGATGGTCACTTCTGCCGCTAAACAAAATAATATTAGGATTCCAATTAGAACTCTCTTCAATATTAGAATCGATCTTCTTTAGGCCCTTATTCACTATATTCTCCCATACACTCCTCCAAACATCATTTGACTGCAGATGTACTTCCTTGCGCTGTAGACCGAAGTACAAACTTCCTATGACTGCCAAAGCAAGAAACATGGCCATAGTGTCTAACTTGAACATGACAGCAAAGCAAGCCATAAACCCAAGCAGACCTATCCAACGCTTGATCTTAAAACTAGGTTGAAAATCAGGATTCGCCCAACTTTCCAAAAAGTAACTGATATTGATAAAGCCGTATGCCGTTAAATAAAACATGGAAACCACTCTGGCAATAACATCTAATTCTCCGATCAATACACCCAACTCTGCGATGATAAATACCAATAGCAAGGCATTTACCGGCTCGTTATTCTTCCCTTTTCCTTTACCAAAAAATTTAGGAGTAACCTGATCCAATGACATAGCTTGCAAAATTCTTGGACCTCCAAGAATGCCTCCAATGGCAGAGGAAAGTGTAGCTCCCCAAATACCTGCCACCACTGCCGGGGCAAAAAGGGCAATTTTCATCACTATATTATAATCTCCTCTCAATGTTTCTGAATCTACTTTAAATGCAATGAAAATTGCCAAACCGATATAAACCAGGAGACCAACCCCGATAGCCATTAATGTACCCAAAGGAATAGATCTTTTAGGATCTTTTAAATCGCCACTCATGGCAATTCCAGCTGTAAAACCGGTTACCGCTGGAAAAAAAACGGCAAAAACAACTTCCATAGAAAGCGCATCTTTTGATGCAACCAGATTAACAGTGTCAGGAACATAGCTCGAAGTACCAAAAAAAATGGAAACCAAAGAAATAACAATCGCAGCGAGGATAAAATACTGTGTTTTAAGGGCAACTGAGGTACCAATAAGTGCCAGTCCAGTTAGGCCAATCAGCGCTATTGATCCGGTAAGACGTAAATCATTGATGGTGTTTCCCCAGCCGAAATAGCTGTTAATACTCTCAGAAAAACCAATTAAATATAAGGCTATGGATAAAGCAGTTCCAACAAATATGGCAATACCAATAGATCCTCCTATGGGTATACCCATACTTCTTGAAAGCACATAATAAATACCTCCTGCACCAATTTTTTTGTCCGTTGCAACGGATGATATGCTTAAGCCAGTAGTTACAGCAATTACATGAGAAATAACGATGATGATGATTGCCCCTAAAATGCCTGAATTACCAACAACCCAGCCCAGACGCATATACATAATCACCCCCAAAATGGTTAGAATGGATGGGGTGAAAACACCTTCAAAAGTTCCGAATTTTTTCTTTTCAGACATAGGTTCTTTCAATCTTTATTTGTCTGCAACTTGCATTTAATCTATCAAGTGAATATAGAAAAAGTTTTTTAAAAAGTATATAGAAACCACAATATCCATTTGAATTATTAGGAGATGATGAAAAAAGATCTAATTTGTCTTTTTGTAGAATAGCGGCATGTTAATTGATAGTTTTAGAAAATTAATAAAACACTTAACCTTTTAAAAAATAATTAATGCAAAAAAAAATAATCTATCTGGTAATTTTGGTCCTTGCCCTAGCTAGCCCTCAATTTAGTAAGGCACAAGTAACTTACAACACTCAAATAGGTGTTTTGGATAGTGTGCATTCCGAAGTTTTAAATGAATCAAGATCCGTTTATGTACAACTACCTGATAGTTATGATCCGGAAAGTTCAATTAAATATCCAGTAGTTTATATTTTGGATGGGGAAGTACTTTTGAATGCCTTGTATACTGTTCACAGTTTTTATAGTGGTGGTTTTATGCCTGAAATGATCATGGTTGGTATTTCGAATGGAGAAAACAGAACAAGAGATTTGACAACTTCCGTTATAGATCCTTCATTAATAAATGAGGAAAACGGCGGTGCAGATAAGTTTATGAATTTTATCGAGGAAGAACTAATCCCTTATATTGAAACAAAGTATCCGGCAACAAACTATAGAACCTTGATAGGTCATTCATATGGTGGCTTATTTACGGTAAATGCCCTAATAAATCATAGCCATCTTTTTGCAAACTATATTGCAATAGATCCAAGTATGGATTGGGATGATCAAAAGTTATTAAACCAATCAAAAGAGGTTTTAGCTAAGGAAAATTTTAGCAATAAGAGTTTATTCGTGTCACTGAGTGGCCAACTTCATCAATCGGACAAGAGTATTACAATTGATAATGTTATGAAAGATACCACGGATATCACTTTGTTCTCCCGTTCTAATATTGAATTTTCAGACGTGATCAAGACCAACAAGGCCAATGACCTTGCTTTTCAATGGAAATTTTATCCAAATGATTTACACGGCACGGTTCCTTTACCATCAATCATGGATGGTTTAGTAGGTTTATTTACATGGTTTCAGATGGAAAATGTTGAAAAGTTCAACGATCCTGAAACACCAAAAGAAGTGTTATATAAGATCATTAAGAACCGGGAAGAAAAATTAAAAACGCGTTTTGGCTATGCAGTTGCTCCATACCCTGATTACCTGCTCAATGTTATGGGATATATGAGCCTTGATACGGGTAATCCGGAAA
>JAUXCI010000255.1 GCA_030618945.1 Flavobacteriaceae bacterium | reverse complement strand
GGTGATCAAGTTGAAGTCTTATCAGGAATTTCGGAAGGTGAACAATACATCGTATCTGCAGAAGGCAAATTGTTTAACGGTGTGAAAATCAATATAAACTAAAAAATCATGGAAAAAGGATTTGCAGGAAATATAGCTTCAATGTTTTTACAATCGAAGCTAACCATACTACTCATGGTGCTTTTTATGATCATAGGGGTTTACAGCTCTTATTTGATTCCGAGGGAAGAAGAGCCACAAATTGAAGTTCCCATTGCCGATATTTTTGTGGCCTACCCCGGAGCTTCTCCCTTAGAAATAGAATCTAAGGTAGCCAAGCCTTTGGAAAAAATAGTCAGTAATTTACCGGGAGTCGAATACGTGTATTCAACATCCATGCAAGGTCAAGCCATGCTTATTGTTCAATTCTATGTTGGAGAAGACATTGAAAGATCTTTTGTTCAACTATATAATGAAATCATAAAGCATATGGATCAAATTCCCCAGGGAGTCCAAATGCCCATTGTAAAAACCAGAGCTATTGATGACGTACCAGTATTGGGCCTCACCTTTTGGTCTGATCATTATGATGATTATCAGCTAAAACAAATCGTTGAAGAAGTTAACACTGAAATCGGAAAGATTAATGGTGTAGCCATCACAAAACTTATTGGAGGAAGAAGTCAGGAAGTTAGCGTGACTCTTGACAAAGACAAACTTGCTGAAAACAAATTAGATATTCTAAGTGTAGCCCAAAAAATACAGGCGAGTAACGTCCAATCTAATTCAGGTTCAATAACAAGTAATGACCTTGAAGTAAGCGTACATACCGGAGATTTCTTGCAATCAGCTGAAGACATTGAAAATCTGATTGTTGGCGTCAACCAGAACCGCCCTGTATATTTAAAACAAATCGCCTCTGTAAATTATGGGGCTGAATCATCCAAAGAATATGTGAATTTTGGTTTTGGCCAAGCTTCTGAACAAGAGAAGCAAGCTTTCCCTGGTCTTTACAATGCTGTTACTTTGTCTATAGGGAAACAAAAAGGTGGAGATGCTATGAAAGTTTCCAAGGTCATTCTTGAGAAAATAGAAAGCCTTAAAAAAGACCTTATCCCCGATGATGTTAAGGTTACTGTTTCAAGAAATTATGGCGCCACAGCTTCTCATAAAGTATCGGAACTATTGAGCCATTTGTTTATTGCTATTATATCTGTTTCGCTCGTTGTTATGCTGGCGATGGGTTGGCGAGGTGGTCTTGTGGTATTCCTGTCAGTACCCATTACATTTGCATTGACCTTGTTTAGTTATTACTTTATGGACTATACCCTAAACAGGATTACTCTTTTTGCTTTGGTATTTGTTACAGGTATCGTCGTGGATGATTCCATTATCATTGCCGAGAATATGCACCGTCATTTTAAAATGAAACGACTTCCTTTTAAACAGGCAGCACTCTATGCAATCAATGAGGTTGGAAATCCTACTATATTAGCCACTTTTACAGTCATTGCAGCGGTATTACCCATGGCATTTGTATCGGGCTTGATGGGCCCATATATGAGCCCTATGCCTATTGGTGCTTCCATAGCCATGATGATTTCTTTATTTGTAGCGCTCACCATAACACCTTATCTAGGATATATCTTCCTAAGAGAAAAAGAGGGTAAAAAAGGGGGTGCAAAGAAAGCTCCTAAATCGCTTGAAGAATCTGCGATATATGTTTTTTATAAAAAGACGCTTGACCCTTTACTCGACAATAAGATGTATCGCTATGCCTTTTTCGGAATCAATATTGCTTTGCTCTTGGCTACATCTACCATGTTTCTCACAAAAGCGGTAGCAGTTAAAATGCTTCCTTTTGACAATAAGAATGAATTTCAAGTGATCATTGACATGCCCGAAGGAACCACATTAGAACGCACTGATATGGTTACAAAGGAAATAGCACAGTATATCAAGGAAAGTCCATATGTCAAAAACTATCAAGCCTATACAGGAACTGCTTCACCCATAACCTTTAACGGCTTAGTAAGACATTATGATCTCAGGAGCGGATCAAATATCGCTGACATACAGGTAAACCTGACCGACAAGGGAGATAGAAAGGAGCAAAGTCATTATATTTCGACAGTATTCAGGCCCGAATTACAAAGTCTTGGTAAGAAATTTGGAGCCAATATTAAAATAGTTGAAGTACCTCCTGGACCACCAGTGTTATCAACTCTTGTTGCAGAAGTTTATGGTCCTGATTACAAAGAACAAATGCTGATTGCAGAACAGCTCAAACAAAAATTTACAGAAGTAAATGACGTTGTGGATGTTGACTGGATGGTTGAAGCAGATCAAAAAGAACTGCGATTTATTATCGATAAAGAAAAGGCCATGTTAAATGGCGTCACACCGCAGCAAATTGTCGCGAGCATGAATATGGCCCTCTCTGATCGCCCTATTGGAAAAATGTATCGAGATGAGGCCAATAGAGACATAGGCATTGTGTTAAAATTCGAAGATAAGGAAAAAGCTACCGCTCAAGATCTTATGCAATTCAAGGTTATCTCACAAAATGGAACAGCCATTCCTATTGGCAGCCTTGTCCATTTAAAGGAAACCCTTATTGATAAGAGCATAATGAGGAAGAATCAGCAAAGGGTGGTTTATGTAACAGCCGATATGGCTGGAGAATTGGAAAGCCCTGTTTATGCCCTTTTATCCTTGTCGGACCTGCTTAAAGATATTGCAGTTCCTGCTGGCTATACGCTTCAGGAAGAATGGAACCAACAACCCCAATCAAGCAATGAATATACCGTGAAATGGGATGGAGAATGGCAAATTACCTTCGAGGTCTTTCGCGATCTTGGAGCAGCTTTTGCCGTAGTAATTATAATTATTTATGTATTACTGGTAGGTTGGTTTCAAAGTTTCAGATCACCTGTTGTTATGCTAATCGCCATACCTCTTTCTCTTATTGGAATTATTTTAGGTCATTGGGTTTTTGGAGCCTATTTTACAGCTACTTCAATGATCGGTTTAATCGCCTTGGCCGGAATAATGGTTCGCAATTCAGTTTTACTCGTTGATTTTATCAACCTGAGATTGAACGATGGTATTCCTCTTCGTCAGGCAGTTGTGGAAGCTGGAGCGGTAAGAACAACGCCTATTCTACTTACGGCCGGAACGGTAGTGATTGGAGCAATAGTAATGTTATTTGATCCCATTTTCCAGGGCTTGGCTATTTCCCTGCTCGGCGGAACGATCTTTTCAACCTTCCTTACACTTCTGGCGGTTCCACTTATTTATTATTATTTAGAAAAGACAAAACTTAAAAAACAATAAAACATTTATCATGAAACTACTTGTATTAACCGCAGTTAAATCCTATGAAAAAGAAGCTATAACGCTTTTTAAAAAAGCTGAAATCAATGCCTTTTCCAATGGCGAGATCAATGGTTTCAAAACGGATGATCATGAAAACCTCATTGACAATTGGTTCTCATCTTCATCAGAAAAAGTGAAATCTATTCTCTTTTTCACCTTTACTGAAGAGGATAAAATTGATTCATTTTTAAAAGAACTAGAAATATTTAATCAAAATATTAGAAGTGATAATCCATTAAGGGCCATCGTGCTAAACATCGAAAAATTTCAATAAACATTTATAATTATGATCAATAGATATATCAATGCCATCGCAGGAACTTTTATCCTTATCAGCTTAGCCCTTGCCCACTACCTAAACCCGAACTGGTTATGGTTTACCGCTTTTGTTGGGGCAAATTTATTTCAATCAGCATTTACAAACTGGTGCCTTATGGGTATCATTTTAAAAAAACTTGGGGTTAAATAAAGTATTAAACCGGGACAATAAATAATCTTTTTTCAAATTTAGAATGCTGTTTTTT
>JAUXCI010000064.1 GCA_030618945.1 Flavobacteriaceae bacterium | reverse complement strand
ATTGGTTATTTATTCAAGAGTTGGTGGTATAAGTGTATAGCCTAGTTGTTGTAAAAGCAATAATTCATTGTAGAACACATCTTCATATATGATTTTCCCTTCCTTGTTAAATTTTATGTGGCTTATTCCATTAATTTTTATTTTTTTGCCAGTGGGTGGGGACTCTCCAAATACTCCAGTATTTGTTCCTGAAATCGTCCAGTTCATGATTACCAAATCATTGTATGGAACGATATCATCAATGCTCAATGTTAGATCAGGGAACCCGATAAAATAAACCTGGATGTTAGTGGAGAGTTCTATCATGCTTGCTGCGATCTCCACATTATTTACCCTTCGAATGAATTGATCTGCAAAATATATTTCTAATTTGGAGACATCCTTGTTATTCCAAATAGTACTTACATAACTTATGACTGTTTCTTTATTGACTTCCTCAGTTTCATTCAATACATCTTTATCGTTACATGCCTGTAATGGGAGAATAAACAAGGATGCTATTAGAAAGATTTTCATCATATTAAAAATACTATTAATCAGAATTGGTCTCAATTATTGAGATCTAAATGTAAGCCCTATTTGGCCTTTTAAACAAGTCGTTTAGGACTAGGGTTTAATATTCTTGTCCGAAGGCCCCCTTTTATTTATCCAAGCCATATTTGTTTTTTAATTTGTAACTTTCTCAATTAAACAATTTTATTGGAGTTTCAAGGATTGGCAAAATCAATATGAAATGTCAATTTTATTAGGATTTAGTAATGATGAGCCACAGCAAAATATTCAAGACATGAAAAGTCAATTTATAAGGTTTGCCTTTCAATTGTACCTTGTAATAATGGGAGGGATGTCAGCTTATGCTCAGGATATTATTGACTTAAATAGCGCTGAACCCTATAAAAAAGTTTTTGTTGATACAGATAATTTTGGGCTATCTTATTTAGATGTCCTTGAAGCAGCATACCCTAAAATCAAAGAAGACAGTATAAAATTTTCAGTTTTAAACGACCTGGCCTATTATTGGCACACGCGTGATTTGGAAAAGGCATTGAGTTTTACAAAAATAGGTCTTGATTTAACCCGAAAAAAAATGGATCTGCTTTGGGAGGGAAGGTTTCAAATTACAGAGGCTGCCATTTTTTTAAGAATGGAAAAACTTGATACGGCTTTTGCAATCCTACAAGATGCAAGATTAAAAGTGCGTAAAGAAGACTTAGCCTTTCTCAACACACAAGCAGGTTATGTTTTTGAAAGAAAAGGGGATTTGGTCAGGGCAGCTGATTACGCCTTAGAATCTAAGCGATTAGCAGAGGAATTGGGTGATTTAAAAGGGATTGCCTTAGCCTACAGTGATCTGGCTAATTTATTTTGGAAACATTCAAAATTTGATCAAGGGCTTGAATATGGGCTTCAATCTTTAGCAGTTTTCGAAAAGAGGGGACTTAATGATATGGATTATGATTTTGCGATGTACGTGGTGGGTAACAATCTGCTTGGGCTCAAGAAATATAAAGAGGCCCTAGCGTACTATAAACGTTCCATTGCTATTGGTGAGAGGTATGGGTTTTATAATAATTTGAGTGATGCCTATATCTCTTTAATAGACCTCTACACATTTATGGATCAGTATGAAGATGCTGAAAAAGCAGGAATAGAAGCATTAAAGTATGCCCGACTCCTTAATAATAGTTTTTTATTGATGCGATCCTGGTTAGCTATAGGTAAACTGGAATTGTTTCAAGGAAAATACATCACAGCCATTGAGAGCCTCAAGGAATGTATTGAAATTGCCGGCCCTGATTTTGGCGATAAGTACTACCTGAGCCAGGCCTTCGGTCTTCTTGGAAAAGCATATGTTGGAAATCACAATTATAAAGGCGGAACGGAGTCATTTACTGTTTATGATTCTTTGCGGAATCAAATATTTACAGAGGCTTCAGACCATAGAATTTCGCTTCTACAAACCGAATTTGATATTGCACAGAAGGAAAATACCATTCAAGGTATGGAAGTGCAAATTAAAAAACAAAATTCGCAAAAAACACTGATATCGATAATAGCCGGCCTGTTGCTTTTGTTGTTAGCTGTATTATACGTGACTTTTCAAAAGGATAAAGGGAAGAATATTTTGTTGGAGCGCCAAAATAAGGAAAAGGAATTTTTACTTAAGGAAATTCACCATAGGGTTAAGAATAACCTTGGGATTGTGTCTAGTTTACTTGATCTTCAAGCTTCTGAAATGAAGGACCCTGCTGCTATTCAGGCTATTGAGGAGAGTAGGAACAGGGTTTATTCAATGAGTATGATACATCAAAAATTATATCAGGGAAAAAATCTATCATCTATAGAGATGAGGGATTACTTTATCAACCTAAGCAAGCATATAATTGATTCCTTTGGAGCACATGAATTGATAGAATTTGATTATGAATTGGATGAAGTTGAAATGGATGTGGATTCCGCCATTCCTTTAGGACTAATTGTAAATGAATTATTGACGAATTCTTTTAAACATGCTTTTCCAAATAGTAAACAGGGTATTATAAAAATCGTCTTGCAAGAATTGGAGAAAAAACGTTTCCTTTTGGAAATTATTGATAATGGTATCGGTATAGATGATTCTGATAAAAATAATGACAAAAACAATGGGTTCGGATCCTTGTTAATCGATTTACTCGTGAAACAACTTGATGGCTCAATGACGATCTTCAATGAGTTTGGAACCAGGGTGAGTATGGAATTTGAAATGAGCTCAAAGGAAGCGAGAATAAGTGTTTAAACAAATCCAATTAAAATGTTTGCAAACGGGTCAATAATTCAGCTCTCAAAGATTTGCTAAGCGGAATAGCCTTTTTACCAATGACCACATGACTACCTGCCACTTCATCAACATGAGATAAATTTATGATAAATGATCTATGGATACGTAAAAAGTGCTCAGGAGGTAATTTTTCGTCAATTTCTTTTAAAGTCATAACGAGCAAACAATTTTTGTTTTTGGCAAAAATCTTACAGTAGTTCCGATCTGCTTCAAAATAATAAATGTCTTTGATCATAATTTTGATCATCCTTTCATTCCTTCGAACAAAAATACTATCCGTTTGAATAAAAGGGGATGCACAAAGATCGTCATTCTCAACCCTTGAATTTTTGGGATCTAATTTGTCAATGACCAGTTCAATGGCATGCTGAAGGTCCATTTTTTTAAATGGTTTGGAAATAAAGGCAAAGGGATTGGTAGATTTGGCCCTGTCGAAATGTTCTTGATCGGCGTTGGCAGTCAGATAAATAACGGGAAGATCAATTTCTTTTTGCATCAATTGAACCGTTTCTATTCCGTCTAGATCCCCTTTCAACTGAATATCCATCAAAACAATGTCAGGTTTGTGCTGTTTGACATGATTTAAGGCTTCTTCACCTCTCGTGACTAATCCGGTAACCTCATATCCAAGTTTAGTTAATTGCAAGGAAATATTGGCCCCAATGATCATTTCATCTTCTACAATTAATATTTTGGTTGGTGATTTCAATTTTTATAAGTTGTTTGGATACAAGTTTAATCTATGAAAGATCGAATTTATTTCTTTTTACAGTACTTCATAGGAACATCCCGAAGATACGCAACAAATTATTAACGTGTTTATAAAACCTTCTCAGGTACATGTAAAATTGAGTTTCCCATATTATTTTTATTATAAGACTATGAAAACCAATCAAATATAAATAATTTTTAATTGTTTCCAAAGAATTTGAATAAATATTAGATGCCACACTTTATAAGTCGAGAGATGTAATATTGTATTTATTGAAGCTGAGCAAAGCTCAATTATATGATGGTTTCTATATGAAATAGACCTTATTCGTTTGCCTAAAAAGTGTTAATTTAGCAGGTATAAAAGTAGATTGACATATGGAATTTGAACAAGCGGTAAACAACTTAAATAAGAATGGATATTTGAATCTTGACCTGCCAAAGAAATTGGATTTTGCCGCTGAGATCAAAAAACTTAAAAAAGAAAAAAATGCTGTTATTCTAGCGCATTATTATCAGGAACCTGCGATTCAGGATATTGCTGATTTTGTGGGTGACAGTCTTCAACTTTCTTATAAAGCTGCTGAGGTAGATGCCGATTTGATCGTTTTTGCCGGAGTGCATTTTATGGCCGAGACAGCTAAAATTCTCAATCCTACCAAAAAAGTTCTTTTGCCTGATTTAAATGCGGGATGTTCCCTGGCAGAGGCATGTGAAGCCAAAGATCTTAAAGTTTTTAAAGAAAAGAACCCAGATCATTTGGTGGTATCTTATGTAAACACATCGGCAGAAGTAAAAGCATTAAGCGATATTTGCTGTACTTCATCAAACGCTAAAAAAATTATAGATTCCATTCCATTGGATAAGCCTATTATTTTTGCTCCAGACAAAAATCTGGGAGCTTATATCAACAAGGAGACGGGCAGAAATATGTTATTATGGGAAGGCGCTTGTATAGTTCATGAGGCATTTTCAATTGACAAGCTCATCACTACTCATAAAGCCCATCCAAAAGCTAAGATTATAGCCCACCCTGAATCAGAAGAACATATATTAAAAACGGCTGAATATATTGGCTCCACCTCTGGTTTGATCAATTATGCCAAAACAAGTCCGGCCACGGAATTCATTGTGGCTACTGAGGCTGGGATTTTACATGAAATGCAAAAGGAAGTTCCGAATAAAACCCTCTATCCGGCGCCTGCAGTTGAGGATAATACCTGTGCTTGTAGTGAATGCCCTTATATGAAAATGAATACAATGGAGAAATTGTATTTATGTATGAAATATGAATTACCGGAAATTCACGTGCCGGAAGATATTCAAAAACAAGCGCTTATTCCGATTCAAAGAATGTTAGATATCTCTTCGAAATGATATGAGCGTATTTAAAGCAGATATTTTAGTTTTAGGGTCGGGTGTTGCCGGACTTTCAATAGCTATTAAAACGGCTCAGGCCTTGCCTGAAAAATCAATCATCATTGCTACCAAAGCTGATGAAAGTGAGTCAAACACAAAATATGCCCAAGGAGGCATAGCTGCAGTCTGGGATAAATTGGATTCTTTTGAAGATCATATTAAAGATACTATGGTAGCAGGAGACCAGCTCAATGACCCTGAGGTAGTCAAGATGGTTGTGGAAGAAGCTCCTCATTGTATGAAACAACTCATCAGATGGGGAACAGATTTTGATCATAACCTACTTGGAGAAATTGATCTGGGCAAAGAAGGCGGTCATTCTACAAACAGGATTCTACATTATAAAGATATTACCGGTTTTGAAATCGAACAGACCTTATTGGAGCAAGTAAGGTTGTTGAAAAATATTAGCGTATTACCTTATCATTTTGCTATCGACCTTATTACCAACCATCATATTTCAAAGAATGAGGGCCAGGAAGAGATAACTTGTTATGGAGCCTATATCCTCAATCAAAAAACCAATAAAATTGATACCTTTTTAGCCTCCTCAATAGTTCTGGCTACCGGAGGAATAGGTCAGGTTTATGCGGCCACCACAAATCCGGTGATCGCAACGGGGGATGGTATTGCAATGGCCTATAGGGCAAAAGCCAGAGTAACTGATATGGAATTTGTTCAGTTTCATCCTACTGCGCTCTACCAGCCAGGAGTAAGTCCGTCTTTTCTGATATCAGAGGCGGTAAGAGGGTTTGGAGCTTATTTGCGGAACAAATCAGGAGAACGATTTATGTTAAAAGTTGATTCCAGAGCGGAATTGGCACCCAGGGATATCGTTTCCAGGGCCATAAATTCGGAACTTATTTTTTCTGGGGATACCAACGTTTATTTGGATTGTACCCATCTTGATATGATCGATTTTAAAAAGCATTTTCCAAATATTTTGGATATGTGTAAAAGCCTTGGGATTGACGTGGAGTCACAATGGATTCCTGTTGTACCGGCCGCCCATTATTTGATGGGTGGTATAGATGTAGATAGCAAAGGATATAGTTCTATATCGAATTTATTTGCTTGTGGTGAATGCTCATGCACAGGTTTACATGGTGCCAATAGATTGGCATCGAATTCTTTGCTGGAGGCCTTGGTTTTTGGAAATAAGATAGCGAATGAAATTATTGAAAATAGAAGCAAACGGATATTTGATAAGAGCCTTGCTATTCCTGAGTGGGATGAAGAAGGAACGATGGTTCCAAAAGAGAATGTTTTGATTTCTCATAACAGAAAGACTATTCAGAATATCATGACCGACCTGGTGGCCATTGTTCGTTCAAATGAACGGCTTGAAAAGGCTCTTGATCATTTGGATTATCTTTTTCAGGATACCGAAAAGGCTTATGAGAAATCAAAACTTTCTCCACAGATTTGCGAATTGAGAAACCTAAATGCTATCGCTTACCTTGTGGTGAAACAATCTATGGAAAGAAAGGAGAATAAAGGAGCTTTTTACAGTTTGGATAATAAAAACACGCAACTTGAAAAAAGAAAATAACAAGAAAGCAAATATAACTGTCAAAGACATTGCAGATTCGATTGACATCTCTGCATCTACAGTATCAAGAGCTTTAAACAACCATCCTAAAATAAGTCAATCAACGAAAGAGAAAGTTTGGGCGGCAGCAAAAAAGTTAGGATACCAGCCTAATATTCCGGCATATATGAATCCGGAAAATTCAAAAACAATTTGTTTTTTGGTGCCTGAGATTGATAATGCGTTTTATATTGACGCTATTGAGAGGGTTCAAAACTTTGCCAAAAATAATGACTATAACTTGTATATCGCTTATACTAATAACTCCATCGAGCTGGAAAAATCTTACGCCAGATCAATCATTAAGCTAAATATTGAAGGAGTTATAATTGGACTATTTGATAAAGGTGCTGGATCAGATCATTTGTCAGCATTAATTAATCATAATATACCAACGGTTTTTATTAATAATACGGATCAAAACCTGAAAGCTGTAAATATATCTCCGGATATTTCTCACGGCTCCTATTTGGCAGTAAATCACTTAATATCAATGGGTTGTAAAAGCATCTCTATCTTGATAAATGATCGTAAGAATCCTTATTATGCAGATATTATCGATGGTTATTCCTCTGCAATTTCTGCATCTGATTTAACTTTGAATGAAGAAATGATTTATGAAGGTAATCTGGTTAAAGAAAAAATATATAATTATTTGGATGACCTATATGAAAATTTTAAAATTCCTGATGGAATAATTTCTCCTAACAACTATACAAGCAGCCATATATTATCCTGGTTAAAAAAGAAAAACTTAAAAATACCCAAGGATTTGCTTTTTGTAGGTTTTAGTAATGATAAAAATATCCCAGATGCTGATATTTCTTTGACAACAGTTCAGTTTTCGGGCTCAGAAATTGGAGAAAAAGCTGCGGAAAGATTATTTGAACAGATTGAAAAAAGCAAAGTAATGGATGATACAATTGTAATCCCTGCAAAATTCATTATCAAAGGTTCTTCATTGAAAATAAAGAAATTATAATCTTATTTTGATGACACGGCCAACATAAACCATCCCACGTGAGGAATCCACTGTTCAGGCCACCTCCAACGTTGGGCCGGATCTTGGTCTTGTGGACTTGGTAAGAAGGCAATATCAGACTCATCCTTTACACCTGCGGTAATACCATTGGCAATACCCCCTTTGTAATTCCAATTATGTGGCTCTAAGTATTCAGGATTATTTCGACCTAATCCGTCAAGCATACTCATATCATAAGGGTTAAGACCTAAAATCCAATTAATTTGATTCTGCACAAAACTATTGACTTCTTTTTGTTGCTCCTCAAGCATATACTTTTTAGTATAATTAAAGCCAGCTGCTAAAGATGCCAATCGGGCATTTTCACCCTGATACCAATATCCAGATTCGTTATTGTGAGGAATAAAGAAAGAGCCCCTTTTGTTTTCTTCATCAATTGCTTTTACATATTGACGAGGGTAACCGAAAGGATTATTCACTTCTTGGGTAATGTAAAGTTCAAAAGCCACTGATTTTCTAATTGTTTCTATGGCAAGCTTTCTTTTTGTTTCATCTGTTTCTATATCCAAATATCTGCTTAATGACATTAAAGGATATCCTGCTTCAGCAGCATGAAAATAAGGATGAATACCACTTTCATCTGCTCTAAACCAACCTTTATAGTTTTTATCTTCACTAATTCTGTCTGCCAGATTTTGTGCTCTTAAACGCGCATGACTAAGATATTTTTCATTTTTAGTAGCATTGTAAAGTTCTGTTGCTGCCATTAAAGCTGTATAATCATCAATAATGTTTTCTTTATTATCATCACAATACTTTATATTATTTTCCAATAAATGAGCAAAGCCCTTTTCGGCTTTCTCAAGATAAATTTCATTACTAAATTCACCTGAAACACCTTCAGCGCTTAAACGAGCTAAAGCAGCGATGCTAATTCCTGCACCTTCACGAAATGCTGCCTTGTAATCGGCGGTACGGATTCCGTCAGAGGTTTCATAAGCACAAATCTCTCTTTTTGTTTCATCTTTGGTCCAGTTATCAAAAACAATGGTATAAAAGTAACCATCTGGGTCTTGCATACGTACTAAAAAATCTGCACCCCAAGCGGATTCAACAATCATTTCTTTTGATAATTCTGTATATTTTTCAGAAATATTGTTTGCAGAAACCAGAAGATTATAAACAACCATAGGGGTTTGCTGAGGAGACATATAATTGGTATAACACAAATGACTTAAATATTTACTAAAATCTCCGGAAGCATCATACCAACCTCCGTGAAGGTCTCGTTTTCCTTTTTTATCTCCAAAAAAAGAAATATTAGAATCCCACTTTTCATATTTATCTGCAGGATGAATGGATTGTAATCCTTGGAGCATCAATTCCATGGATTTGTCAACAAATTGACCTTGTTTGATTTCAAAAACAGATGATTTTATCTTTTTTCCTTCAAAGTTCACTTCGATAAAATAATTGCCAGGGTTTTCCAATTCGCTGAACAGACCGGCATAAGCATTTCCTGTATGCCAGTTATCAACCTTGCCTCCAGAATTGAATGCACCTTCAAAAACTGTTTTTCCATCACTATCAATGACATTAAAATTCTGTACTTTTTCTTTAGACTTTGATTGAAAAACTACTTTTTTCTCTCCGTATTGGTCGTAACCAACATGATTGACCAATACTTTGCTTTCACTCACTTGGCTGAATAAGCTATTTGTAAAGACAAACGCTAATAATAAAGTTGGAATAAATTTTCGCATAGAAATTAGTTTTAAGTTTTATGGTAATATTTTTAAGTTTTAATAATCGTGCAATAAATTGCATCAAAAATAATCTAAAAATTTTACACTACAATTCATTATGGTTATTATTTTATTTGCGTTTTGTGATTTTTTGAGTATAATTTCGATAAAAATATTGTAATAAAGGTATTTAAGTGATAGTTAAAAATAATATTTTTTCAAGATATTCATAGTAATGGGTTAATATTTAATTATACAGTGCAATAAGTTGCATTTAAATGTTTTTATATATAAATTTGAAAAAAATAAAGTTACCATCCATTAAAAAGATATTCTTGTAAAATTTAAATCAATAAAAAATGAAAAGAAATTATATTTTAGTAGTACTAATTTTAGCAGCATTCTTTGTTATCTCTTTTTTAACAAATATTTTGGGTGCTATAAATCCAAGCGTTTCCTCTAGTTATGACCTTAGTGATACCATGGCTGGATTTTTGCCTTTTTCATTCTTTATTGCCTATGGGGTGATGTCAATTCCAGCAGGATTTATGACTGAAAAATATGGAGAAAAAAAAATGATGCTTTTCGGCTTTTTTTTAGCTTTTATTGCTTCGTCTCTTTTTGTAGGGATACCTTCTTTTGGAGTATTTTTATTTTCACTTTTCACCATCGGATCTGGGATGGCGATAATGCAAGTTGTAATATATCCTTTATTAAGAGAGGTAGGAGGTAAAGAAAATTATGCGTTTACAGCAGTATTAGCACAATTAATTTTTGGAGGAGCTTCATTTGGAAGCCCCTTAGTTTATTCATGGTTAGTAACAAATATAGGTGATGATAAAAATGAGAATGTAATTATTGGTTTTTTATCAGAGGTTACACCCTCTAATATGTCATGGATTTCCATTTATTGGATTTTCGCACTTTTAAGTTTAATCATGATAGGTTTAACTCTTATGATTAAGTTCCCTAAGGTGGCACTTAACGAAGATGAAAAGGTAGGTACAAAAGACAGTTATTTCTTACTTTTTAAAGATAAAACGGTTCTATTGTTCTTTTTTGGAATTTTTGCATATGTTGGCGTAGAGCAAGGAATTTCATACTGGATGTCAAAATTTTTGCAAACCTACCATGGGTATGATTATGAAACAGTGGGAGCAGTTGCAGTTGCCAACTTTTGGGGCTTGATGACCATTGGAGGTGTAGTAGGATTGGTGTTATTGAAATTTTTAGACGGTAAATTAGTATTGAAATTGTTTACTTCTTTGGCTATTCTCAGTTTGGGTTTGGCAATGTTTGGTCCTGCAGAATATGCTCTTTATGGGTTTCAAGCCAGTGGTTTTTTTCTATCTGTAATGTTCCCGATTATTTTCT
>JAUXCI010000230.1 GCA_030618945.1 Flavobacteriaceae bacterium | reverse complement strand
TTTGAGTCTGATATCTTCAACGTTATTTAGCCATAAAAGCACTAGGAAGAATTTTTCTTAAAATTCTTGGCGTCAAGTACCGCCTGGGCTTCTGCCTCAGAGCCTAAAACGATTGCCATCCACTTGGTATTTTCATTTTGCTCAAGCATAATTTTTATCGCCATTGTTAAGGGAACGGATAAAAACATACCAACAGTTCCAAGAACGAATCCCCAGAAAAGAAGCGAAAGAAACACTACAAACGTAGAGAGCCCCAAACCTTTTCCCATCATTTTTGGCTCCACAGCATTCCCGATAATCATATTGATGGCGACAAAAATCACAGCAGTCCAAATCGCTCCTCCAAAACCGAGCTGTACCAAAGCAAAAGCCACAGCGGGTAAAGCGGCAATTATAGATCCGATGTTCGGAATATAATTTAAAAGAAAAGCAATCAAAGCCCAAATGACGGCATAATCTAAGCCGAGGATAGTAAGGCCAATCCATATAAAGGCTCCGGTCATAAGGCTGGTTACTGTCTTGATTGATGAGTAGTGGCGAATATTATGGCCTATGACATTCAAAAATGCCAGGGATTCAACGTTACTTTTAATGATGGCCTTTGTTTTAATAGGGATAGAATCCATTTCAAGCAAGAGAAAAAGAACCAGAAAAAATATGGTTAAAGAATTACCCATGAATCCACCTAATTGTTCCAGAAACCCTGTTGTAAAGCTCATAATCTTTGACGGCTCAAATAAATTAGTCATTTTATCCGTGGATATTTGAACTCCATTACTCTCTAGAAAATGCAAGGTGGAATTCCCCATTTCACTTAAGTTTTCTTGATATTTTACTTCATTCTTTGAAAAGGAGGAAAAAGAAGTTGCTATGATTTCTCCAAAACCAAAGAAGATTGCGGTAACAAGCACGAACACTATTGTAATAGCTAAGCCTTGTGGTACTTTCTTTTTTTGTAACCAAAATATTGGCTGAGATAGAATAATACTAATAAACAACGCCATAAGCAGTGAAGTCACAAAAGAGGCAGCATACATGATACCGGCAACAATGATAGTAAAGGCTGCGAAATTAACTAAGGCCGACTTTTTACTTTGGTTAGGATTGATTGTCTCCATTTATTATATATTTTTCAAGCTATAAATTTAGGTCATTTTAGGATGCTTTTTCTAATTGTCTTACAATTTTTAATGTGAATCATTTTATCAATAATAGCAACCTTTGATCTCATGAAAACAGTGTTCCGTATAATCATTATTGACGATAGCGATCTTGCTATCTTGCCCGAAGATACAGGTGGAAGCAATATTTCTTTTCCATTAGGCTCTACTAGGGCGAGTTTTGGGCAGATGTGTATAACATGAGCTGTATTAATGCAAGCAAGCCAATCTCCTCCAATTTTTGATTATTATTTCTTTGCTCTCGCCCTTGTCATCGTTAATAAATATCTTGATAACTAATACACGGCACTCTGTTATAAGTCACAGGAAGTGATTAGTTTGTACTTATAATTGCTGGACGAAATTCAGCGATACTTTCTTTAACTATTGGATTGATGAAAAAATTAATAATATTATTGTTGTTATTTATATCTTTTGGAATATTTGCACAAGATTCACCGGGTGTATATACCATTAAAAATGCCAAAATCAATACTTCATATTCTGATTTCGGAACAGCTTTTTTAGGAAACAACAAAGTGGTTTTTGCCTCACCAAAGGAAGGAATCACTTTTAATAGAGAGGAGTATAATAGCCAACCTTTTTTGGACCTGTACATGGGCGAAGTCACCGATGATGGTCAACTAATCAAAAAGCAAAAACTACCTGGAGATATCAATACAAAGTTCCATGAAGGCATGGTTTCTTTTTCCAAGGATATGAAAACCGTTTATTTCAGTGCCAACGGGAAAATTAAAAAAGTTAAGCGAAAAAACAAAAAAGAAATTAAAACAAAAAGTACAGTCACCATTCAGTTATTTAAAGCAAATATCGATGAGAAAGGCAAATGGGGTAACCTGGTAATGTTACCTTTTAACAGCGATGAATTTTCTACGGGACATCCTGTGTTAAACCGTGATGACACCAAACTTTATTTTGTTTCTGACCGACCGGAATCATTGGGTAAAACAGATATTTTTGTTGTTGATATATATGAAGATGGAACTTATGGTCAACCTGTAAATTTGGGGTCTAAAATCAATACAGCAGAACGCGAAATGTTTCCATTTATTGGTAAAGACAATGTTTTGTATTTTTCATCGGATGGTTTTCCTGGCTATGGTGAATTGGATGTTTTTGCGAGTAAAATATTTGACAACACCCTATCCACTCCGATAAATTTGGAAGCACCTGTGAATAGTGATAAAGATGATTTTGCCTATATCATTGACGATGGGAAACACAAAGGATATTTTTCATCTAATAGAGAAGGAGGTAGAGGTGATGATGATATTTATGCGTTTACAGCATCTCCTCCAATTTATATTGAGTGCCAACAGGAAATTTCGGGTGTTGTTAAGAATATTGATACTCAGGAATTGATACCCAATGTACAGATTATGTTGTTTGATGAGAATGGCATAAAATTACAATCTTTTCTTTCAAATGAAAATGATGCCTCCTTTAGCTTTACGCAATCATGTAATACAACATACAAAGTGAAAGGCTATCTTGAAGGATATTTAATTGGAGAACTGGATATTAAAACGGTCAATGATCTGAATGCTGAACCTATTGAAATAGTGATGCATATGGGTGTGGATCCTACTGAAGAAATTGATGCAATTGTGGACGCAGCTAAGATTCAGAAATTGGAAAGCCAGCAAGGAGCAAAAAACGAGCATGAAGTTGCGGAAGCAGGAGTGATTGCTGAAGATCAGCAAGAAAATAGCGATATTGAGCTTGTTGGCACAACAGTCGATGCTAATGAGGCTTCTGTAAATGATAAGGAAACCGAAGTGGTGGCTAAAGCAGAAAGTGAAGTTAACGAAGGCGTGATTGCAAGTGAAAATACTACAGCAGCGTCTAAAACGACACCGAAAAATAACACAACAGTAGCGATGAGTGTAGCTGCGGCTGAAGTTGCTGCGGATTCAAATGATCAGCAAGAAAACAGCGATATTGAGCTTGTTAGTACAACAGTTGATGCTAATGAGGCTTCCGTAAATGATAAGGAAACCGAAGTGGCGACTAAGGCAGAAAGTGAAGTTAACGAAGCCTCAGTTGTTAGTGCAAATACTACAACAGTGCCTAAAACTCAATCATCAAATAATAGGGATATTGAGATGGTAAGCACAACAAGTACGCAGCAAGATATAAATAGTGAAGTTGATAAAGAAGAGACAGACAAAGCGAAAGAAGCTTCGGTGGCTTATTCAGCTGAAACGGCAGGAGAGAACAATTCTTTGTCAAAGAATACAAATAAAGCGGTTGTTAGTGAGCCCAGGGATTTGGCGATAAATGATCAGCCGTTGGAGGGCGAATCTGCTGAAGAAGATGGCATCAATATCAATACCATTTACTTTGATTTTGACAAACACAATATTAGGTATGATGCGAGACTGCAGATGGACAAGTTGGTGAAAATTTTAAGAGAACATCCTCAAATGAAAATTAAGGTAAATGCCCATACTGACATTCGAGGAAGCAGAAAGTATAATGCCACTTTATCAGATAAACGAGCGGATGAAACGGTTCAATACCTGATTAGAAATGGAATTGAAGCTAACAGAATAACTGGGATGGGATTTGGAGAAATGCAGTTGGCAGAAAAATGTACGAAAGCCATACCATGTAATGGTTTTCAACATCAATTGAACAGAAGATCAGAATTTATGATACTAAAGAATGGTTCAGAAGATTTTATCGTAAGGTCTAAAAATGTAAGGAACAGTACAGATGCTGATAAGAATAGTTTTACATCCAATTCTGGTCTTTTTACAAACTATAATTTTTATGATGATGATCAGGTATATACGGTACAAATAGGCGCGTTTCAAGGAAAGGTTCAAACTGCTAAATACAGTAAATTAACCAATTTATTTCACCATCAATATGAAGACGGATTTAGTAGGTATTATGCAGGTATTTTTGAGACTTCTTCAGAAGCAAGAAACTATTTGAAGGTCATGAAAAAGAAAGGCTTTAACGACGCTTTTGTGGTTGGTTTAAGAGGAGAAAATAGAAATTAAGTTTCGGGTTTCGGCTCAGTTTGTAAAGTTGAAAGTGGATTTTCAATTTATATACATTAACTCATAAATAAATTATTAAATTCCCAACCTATTTCTCAGGGGAATGTATCGTCCTGATTTTTGTTTACACTTTTTGTTACTATTTGCTTTTACATTTACTGATACTATT
>JAUXCI010000025.1 GCA_030618945.1 Flavobacteriaceae bacterium | reverse complement strand
TTTGATCTTGCATGTGGATGATGCGGGAATGTCCTGGGATTCTAATGAAGGTATCAAGCAAGCGATATCAAATGGAGTGGCAACATCTGTAAGTGTGATGATGCCCACACCATGGGTGCCAGGCTTTGTTCATTACCTGAAGCAAAATCCTGAAATAGATGCAGGCCTGCATCTTACTTTAACTTCCGAATGGAGTGATTATCGCTGGTCTCCGCTTGCGGGAAAAAGTGTAGTTCCAGGTTTGGTTGACTCCGAAGGAGCCTTTTGGCCAAGTGTGGAGGAGGTTGTGAAGCACTCCTCGGCTGCAGATGTTGAAAAAGAAATAAGGGCCCAGCTTGATCGAGCCAAAACAATGGGGTTTGAACCTACACATCTTGATTCACATATGGGTACATTGTTTGCTTCGGAAGAATTTTTACAAGTTTATATCAAAGTAGGAATTGAACAAAACATTCCAATCATGTTCCCAGCTGGGCACAATACAATGATCAACAAGCAAATAAATCTCACTGATGATGCCTTAAAGCAGTTTAAACAAACTGGCAAAGTCATATGGGATTCCGGACTGCCCGTATTAGATGACTTGCATAATGTTAGTTACGACTGGGAATACCCCGCTGATGTAAGAGCAACAGACTCAAGTCTTCAAAAATATGCTACCCAACAATATATCGAAACGATAAAATCATTAGAGCCAGGTCTTACCATGGTGATTATGCATTGTACGCAACCAACTGAAGTATTCGCCCACATCACCGATTCCGGTCACATCCGAAAAGGCGATTTATTGGCTATGACAGATCCAGAGTTTAAGAAATTTATTCAAAAAGAAGGAATTATACTTACTACATGGCGCGAGGTGAAAGAACGAAGGGATCAGGTAAAATGAATTATTTACTATAAAACTAACCTTTTCATTCTATTGAATTCGCATCATTATTCAGGTAAAAACCTCTCATTCCCTTTAAGCCCAAGAACGAATGCGTCCTTATAGCCGTCTCTTTTCATTTGTTGCAAATGAGCGATAGCCTCTTCATTGGAATCAAAAACTCCTGAATAAAAACGGTTATACCCATCATCATACCGATGGTTGAACAAACCCGATGAATCTCCATAAGTACCGGTTTGCACATTTTTCATGAAGGCCCCTATTTGCACGGTGTACGCTATATTGTTCTCACTAAAATCATAAGCCGATCCACTCATCTCATCTGCAAAAACCTCCTCAAAACGAGTAATTTCAGCTAAGTTTTCTGCCTCAAGAAGAATTTCCAAATCTTTCAGGTTAGCCTTTTCTTCAGCCAGTAATGCTTCGGTCTCAACTGCTTTAAAGGCAATAATATAATCCTCCCTGGAAGCAGTGGCTTGCACATCCAGTTTAATCGGGGTAGATGGTTTGTTATCAATTACCTCAGAGGCAAAAACATTCAGTTCATCACCACCTGTCTCGATGTCTGACGCAAAATATAGTACACTACTTTCATCGATGAAAGGAAATACTTCACGCTCCTCGGTGTTAATTTTTGAGCCTAGATTTTCTGGCTTTCCATAGGTTCCATCTTCAAGCAAATCAACAACGAAAATATCCGTTTTCCCTGTTGATTCGGGTCCGTCAGAAACAAAATAAAGTTTTGTATCGTCCTTGTTAAGGGCAGGATGTCCGGTAGAATGGCTCTTACCGTTAAAAGGAAGCATCTCCAGATTTACCCATTCACCGCTTTCCGTCACATTCGCTTTGAACAACTGAAGATTCACAGACTTTTTTATTTTTGCCTCTGCCTCGTTCCCTGTTTTTACCTTTAACTTTTTGTTGGCACTAAAAAATACTGTTTTTTGATCTTTAGTATAAGATATCATATCCTCTTGAATGTCAAAATCAGGGTTGGCAAGCAACAAATCATTTACTTTAAGAATATCATTATCAGAGACGTACGCCGTATTAGTGAGCGAAATTGGAGCGTCTAATTCTTCCATTTTCTCTGCTGTAAAAGTATTGCCTAAATCAGCATATGACATGTTAAAAATGTCATCGGTAACGGCATAAACTTCTTGTGAACTCTGGGCAAACATTCCGAATGGAACAACTGCCAACATCATAATCATAATTTTTTTCATCGATTTATTTTTTAGAGAAATCAAAGAGGGATTTGAATTCGGATTAATATTTTACAACATAATAATTATTTATACATCTGATTATCCGTTACTTATTAGTTATTAAGAAACTTATTAACGATTGACAGTCTGTTTTAGCTAAATATTTTTGAAGTAACAATTTATTGAAATAAGCCTTTAAAACTTTTGAAATATTTCATAAAAATGTATCTTTATTCAGAACGAAACTTTAATTAAAAAAACATGCGAATAGGTATTATTATAGGGAGAATTGGAGGTGTTGATGGCGTAGCACTTGAAACGGAAAAATGGATTGACATATTAAAAAAGTTAGGTCATGAGGTGTTTATCATGTCTGGAGAATTTGAGTTTTGGAATATGGATTATAAGCACGATTATCTTTTTCCTGCCTTGTCTTTTTTTTCGGCTGAAGCCGAATGGGAACAGCGCAAAGCATTTTTTGAACCGGATAAAGATCCGGACCACTTATTGGCTCATGTTGAGGAATGGTCTAATATGATTGAAAGAGCCATAGTTAAATGGGTAAATAAAAAGAAAATTGATGTTTTACTTTCAGAAAACGCATCGGCGCTTCCTTGTCAATTATCTATGGGTATTGCTATTAAAAAGCTAATTAAGAATACGGGCCTGCCTATTGTAACACATGATCATGATTTTTATTGGGAAAGGGGTCAGCGTTATATTTCGGCTCATCCTGAAATTAACCAATATGTAGAAGATAACTTTCCGTTGTTATTGCCCGATGTAAAACACGCCGTCATCAATACTTTTGGAGTTGAAACCTTTAAAAAGAGGTTTAATATTGATGCAACTTTGGTACCCAATGTAATGGATTTTAATCGTATTTATGGTGTTCCGACTCCTGAAAATCAATTTTTTATGAAAGATGTTGGTGTTAAAAAAAATGAAATTGCCTTATTGCAAGTTACCCGAATTGTAAGGCGTAAGGGGATTGAAACCGCTATTTCATTAATTGATAAGTTAAACGATAAAAAGCTAAAACTTGTTATCACAGGAAATAATAACGATGATGAAAACAAAGAGTATTATAACGAATTGATAGATCAAATCCATGCGTTGAATCTATCGGAACAAATTATTTTTGCTGCACATAAGGTATTAGATCATAAAGATTTATCAGATGTTTATGCGCATGGTAGGGCCTGTACTTATTTTAGTACTTATGAAGGTTTTGGAAATGCTTTTGTGGAAGCTGTACTTGCCAAAAAGCCAATATTTGTGAACAACTATAAGCCAGTTTATATGCAAGATATTGGCAGTAAAGGGTTTGAAACCATAATGATAGAAGACGGTAAGCTCACGAATCAAAAAGTTCAACAAATGTCTGACATCATTTATGATCCAAAACGATGTGCAGAAATAGGTGAGTTTAACTTTGAGCTTGGTAAAAAACATTTTTCGTATGACGTACTTGAGGAAAAATTAAATAAACTATTTACATTTTAAAAAATTAAACCATGATTGATAAAAGGAATGTGAAAATTAGCAAGGTATTAAAAGGATTAAAGAAGGAAAAAATAAATACATGGTTTGATCTGGGTTTGTTTATTGACAAATTTAGAGAAGAAAAATTAACATCAGCTTTTAAAGGTGACGCTAATTCATTTGACTTTAATCTTGAAAAAGGCGGCATTGCATTTGTTACATTTTATTTTACCATAGATGGGATCACTGTAGAAACTGAAAAGTATGCCAAGACCTTTAAAAACATATACCCAAATATCCCTATTCATTTTATTGCGGGTGATATTAAGCAGGAAGCAGATGAGTTAATTCCAAAAGATGCCTTTAAAAAAGTGATTCCAGAAATGGAAGCTTTTGATGCCTGGCCACTATACAATGACTTCTTTAAAATTAGAATGGAACGTGGCAGCAAGGAGTATAATGATCTGATAGGTAAGTTTTGGAATGAAGTTTTGGTTCTGGTTGAAAAATTGGGAAGTTATATTGAAGAAAATGATATTTCCCTACTTTATTTAATCAATGTTTGCTCAAATCCGGGTAATGTTTCTTTGGCCCTGGCTACGGTTTTAATTTCAGAATATTTGGGGATTCCAGTAATAAATAACAATCATGATTTTTACTGGGAAGGTGGCAATAGAGAAGTGGATATAAAAAACAAAGGGCTAAAAAAAGGCCCTAGAGATTTCTTTTTTCACAACGCACATGTAGGTGAATTTTTCTCATTGATTGAAATGGTTTATCCATGGGAAAGTCGTTCCTGGATGAATGTCAATATCAATAAAATTCAACAAAGTCACCTTATTGACATCAATGGCCATAATCCGGCAAATGTAGCTTTAATAGGAACGGCCGTGGATACCAAATTACATCAGATGAGTAGGCGTGATATTATAAAAGCGTCTATGCAGTTGTCTACTATTTTTGCAAATAATAAGGATACGATTACCGTACATGCAGCGGCAAGACATACCAAAAGTGAACGCTCTTTAAAACCCATATTATTGGCCCATAAAACCATAAGGAAATTCGATTTTGTAAATAATAACATAGTTTTCCTGCAGCCAACACGAGTGATTAGCAGAAAGTCCATTGAGCTTAACTTTAAACTGATTAAACGTTTATTTTCTTATGATTCGTTTTATGAGAAATTTATTTCCAATTCCGAATTAAAACTGTCTTTAATTGTTTCTGGACCCATACCTCACGGGCAACAGAATTATTATCAAGAATTAAAAAAAGATTTCAAAAATTTCCTGGAAGGACTTCCAAAAGAATTCAAATCAAGAGTGCTTCTGGGCTTTTTGTTTAGTGAATTCGATAAAAATGAATTTAAGAAAAAATATAAAAAGCCATTAGACATAGAGCAATTATACGATGTAGCCTCTTTGATTTTATTACCCAGTCAAACCGAAGGCAGGGGCTTGCCAATTATTGAAGCTGCGGCTTGTGGCACACCAATTTTTTGCAGACAATATGAACCTAGAGAGGTATATGACGAAGTTATTGGGCGTCATTTGGATGAATCAATGCGTTTGAACGTTTTAGAATTTAAGGGTTCTAAAATTCCAAAAAGATTGGTAGGAAGGATATGCGACCATTTGTTTTATCCTCAAAGCAGGATGTTAGAGGTAACGCATAACAGAAACGTCATAAACAAACGCTATAGCTTGGAAGCCTTGCAAAAAAACATGGAATATATTCTAAAAAGGTTGTATTTGCAGTTGCGCGCTAATTCAATTGAAGTTGATCCACAAGTTGTTGTTTTATTGAAGAAGTACAAAAAATTGATAAATTTTACTAATGAAGATCTCAATGCTATCCTCAATACAAACACCAGACATTATTTGCCGGGTTACGGACGTTTGTCATTTATGCTCTACCTAAAATCATTAATTGATCCAAGTTTTTTTAGGGTTGAACAACAACTTATAAAGGGCACATTAATGAGCTACGCCAGAAGGATGGAAAATGATATTCCGGATATTGCAAACACCAATTTGGAACTCATTCATAAATACTATAATGCCATTGATGATATTTTTAAATATGTTGATGGAGAATTTTCGATAAGGCATGACCACGCAATGGCATACAGGCACAGAAATAAAAAATCCTATGCCTATCAGGCCTTTACTTCCCATGAAGTGACTGGTTTGGTCAATATGATATATAAAGATGTTTTTAAGCCGAAAAATTTAGCTGATTTAACTTTGGCACCGCAGTTTTTTGCCGATTGGGAATTGGCTTTATTTCAATTAACCAATAGCAGATTTTTGGGAATTGACGACAGAAAAATTTTAACTAAAAATTTAAAGAAAAAAGTGCCTAAAGGATATTTTCCAGGGCGTTTTATAAAGCATGAGTTGGAATATTTTGTATTACAACCTATTCGTGCGCAACTCAAACTTAGCTTGGAAGAAGAACTAAACTCAGAAGTGCTGGAAACGAGAGGTCAGAAATTAGAAAAAATCTATATTTTTATACATGAGCCGAGAATTACAAAATGGTTTTCAAGCGCCAATATTAAAGAGTATTTAGAAGGTGGAAAAGAGCCTGAACTTGGACTGTTATATAAAGCAGGTGTTGTTCAAATAATTGAAACAAAACAATGGTCGGAAGGCGTTCATTTTCCTCAAATGGGTGCTAAGGCTATCAAGATTTTAAGAGAAATCAAAGAATCAAATGGCTTTATTATTACTAATGGAGAGTCAGCCGCTATGATGACTGACATTATAGAAATTGATCATTTCCATATAGGAAAGGTGTTGAATGAAATGGCAGCTAAAATTATGGGAATTCCAAAAGACAGTGGTTTCATTCAATTTGTACCTGCAGGTGTTCGCACAACTTTGGCCTATCCTACCCCTATTCAAACTGCCAAGGATTTTGAGAGAGTATTAAAGAGCGATTTATATAAGGAAATTAGAAATAAGATTGGAGAAAAGGAATTGTTGCAGACGATTTCTAAGGATGCTATTGAAAATGGAACGCCAATAGCAAAGCTTTTAGAGGAATTGAAGCAGCAAATGAGAGAAAGTAAGACAATCGAAAAAGTGAAATCGTCCTTTGCCGGTGGTGTATATAAAGATGGTTTACCCTGGAGTGGGGTATTGGCCGAAATTGACACGAAAGAGCACAACTGGAAGTTTGCGGCCCATATAGCCAATAAGGAACCAAAAAATGTACCTGGCTTGGTTAAGGAATATAAAAAGAAAAACAATAATTCAAACAAAATTGAGCTTGCTTGGAACGGGGGTTATATACTCAACCCTGAATTAGTTGGAAAGCTGGGCTTACCAGAAACATATATTGGCTCACCCTTAGGTTTGTTGATTATGAATAAAAAGGTGTTTTGTCCACCGCTTTTTAATAAACCAGCTTTTATTATTTATAAAAATGGTGATGTGGATATAAGGAAGGTTAATAGCAAAGCAGGTTTTACGGTAATGGGAAGAAAAAATAAACTTGTATTTCCAGCTGCCAACTATAATAAACACAGTAGTTCAGAACCCTGTTATTATGATTTGTTATATCGTGATGAAATCATCCAGGGCAATGGTAATATAATTATTAGGATAGCGGGAAATACGGTAAAACAGATTATTAAGACAAAAGTGAAAGAAAATGTAAATATCATTCCCGTAGGAATCACTTTGTCTATTCCTTTAAAATTGTATTCGAGTACTCTGTTTAAAGAAGGTCGACCGATAGACATTCGGTTAATGGAGCCTGAGAACAATCCTTATAATTGGAGCGAAATATTATATGCAATTGAAGCAGGGCCAATGTTAATAGATAAAGGGAAACAAATATTGAATATGGAAGAAGAAGGATGGAAAACATCTAATTCAATTAAAACACAAGCTGCCAGATTAGATTTTACTGATATGCGAGGACCAAAAATAGCTGTAGGTATAACAAATGAAGGTAAACTCATGGTGCTTATGGTAAATGGTAGAATTAGAGAATCGGTAGGTGCAACACATTTTGACATGGCTGATATTCTTTTAAAATATGGAATGGATAAAGCTATGGGCTTTGACCCAGGCGGTAGCAGTACCTTGGTAGTAGATGGTAAGGTCCTGAATATTTCACCGTATAATAAAAATTACGAAAAAGACATATACTCTTTACCTCCCGAACCGAGATTTGTCGCGAATACTATTATGGGGTGGATTGAGGAGTAATATGTTTGACATTTTGTCTTATACTGGATAGGTTGTCAGAAAAAGAAGCCTTAGAACTTATACAAGCCTTCTCCTTTGCAGAATTTGTTTCGGACACTAATACATTGCATTCGGACAATTAAACCCAATGTTCGTCCAAATGCGTTTGTTGCTACTATGGATTTTTTATAGTTTTAATCAGGCTTGAAGGTTAAGTGACGGAAAAATTGCTTTTGTCAATGTCAAAAAAAATAAAATCCGTAACTTAACGGAAGTTTTAATTTAAATGAATTCTTTACCATGAAAAATCTATGTTTTATTTTGATTGCTATGCTTTTTGCCACCTCAATAAATGGACAAGTTAGTTATATACAATTCCGTCATGTACCTGCTGATCAGGATGCCAAATTTATAGAACGGGAAACGAAGCATTGGTCTAAAGTAGCTCAAGCCGCTATTAAAAAAGGCCAGTTGCAATCCTGGTCACTTTGGCGAAAAGTTGGTGTTTCTAATACCGATGATGCTGCTTCAAATTATGTTTTTGTGAATTCATATGAAAGTCTTGACAAAATGGATTCTGATAGGGTTTGGGAGGACAATATGGATGCCCTTGGCGATGTAAAACCCGAAGAAATTGAAACAGCTTCCTTTACGACTACAACATTTGATTATTATGTTCAATATGAAGATTTTGTTCCTGGAGAATACAAAATTGCGCTGGTGAATTATGGTAAACCTAATGATCTTGCCGCCTTTATTCAGGAAAACAAAACGCTTTGGAAACCTTTGCATCAAGCGAGTATAGAAAATATAATGAATAAAATGACTTATTGGGGCATGTCCTCTGTGATCTATCCCTCAGGAAACCAGGCCGACTTTTCTGTGTTTACGGTAGATGGATTCAACAAAGTTAATGATGCACTTGATTATCTTCGATTTACAGAAACCTCTGATAATTCTCCTAATGCCGCGGCATGGAATGATGTGGTTGGAAAAACTAAAATGGATGAATTAATGCCAAATGGTTTTGAGCGAAGAGTTATATATGAAAGGGTAATGCTGGTCAAGTAAGTTCTCACTTTTCTTCAGGTTTAAAGAAACTATTTCTTGTTTAGCTAGAGTTCTAGCTATAGCAACGTGCCATTCTCACCCATAAGGCATAAATGTTATCTTCTTTATAAAGAGAAATTTATGTCCTGCAATATTGGTTTTTCAATATCGTAGGCAAATGAAACATTGCTTACCTGTAACATGGCCCAAAAATATACTTTAAAAAGTGAGTTTTAAAATTACTAAACCCTTCTCTTAAAAATTTGTGTTATCATTTAAATTGGACTCTTTGTTAGCAGAAAAGGATTTTTCAATAACTTTACATATATAGGTAAATTAATTTTTAAATTGCACAAAATAATGGGCCTAAAAAATCTTAAGAGCTTTTTATGGAAGTGTGTGGTTATAAATTTCATCATTTTAATTTTCATGGTTCCACTATTGTTTTTTTCTGATGAGGTTTATCAAATACATAGTTTATGGTTTCAAGGTTCTAAAGTAGAATTTGCCGTATACATTTATTATATACTTGGTATTTACAAATTGGTATGGATATTCTTTAATGTCGTACCATATATTGCACTTAGGTTGCTTGACAAAAAGGATGAGGAATCTAAGTGATAAAAGTTTATATTCGTTTTCATTTTTATTCGCTGTAAACAATTCTAATTTTTATAGAGAAAAAGGGACTGTGAAGCACAAAAGACATTTATAAAACAGCATTAATCAAAAATACCCAATGAAAAAATCAAACCTTTTTTTAGTACTAGCCTTACAACTTGTTTTTACTTTTATATTAACTGGGCAGGAAAGTGGATCAAATGAATTAACCATTGACAAGATTTTTAACTCTAGAGAGTTTTACCCTGATTATTTGGGATCTGTTACCTGGTATAACGATGGAGAATCATATGTGAAACTTGAGAGCAGCGAACAAAACAGACGAGTTCGTGAGGTTGTTGCATATAATTCAACAAGTGGAGACCGTACTGTTTTAGCATCTGTTCAAGACTTAACGCCTCAAGGAAGTGATAAACCCTTATCTATTTCTTCTATCCAATTTACAACTGATGAAAGTCGTATGTTGATTTTTACAAATACAAAACGTGTTTGGCGAGCCAATACCAAGGGTGATTACTGGGTGTTGGATTTAAAATCAAAAGCCTTAAAGCAACTAGGTAAGAGTCTCCCGGCTTCTTCCTTGATGTTTGCTAAATTTTCACCTGATAATAAAACGGTGGCTTATGTAAGCGAATTCAACGTCTATGAGGAGGACTTTCAGACGGGTGAAATAACACCACTTACTAAAGACGGATCAAGAGACCTTATTAACGGCACCTTTGATTGGGTATATGAGGAAGAGCTATTCTGTAAAGACGGATTTAGATGGAGTCCTGATGGAAATAATTTGGCAATTTGGCAATTGGATGCATCTGAGATTAAGAATTTTTTAATGATTAACAATACCGATTCGATTTACTCGAAAGTAATACCGATTCAGTATCCTAAAGTGGGAGAAGATCCTTCTAGTGCTAAAGTTGGCTCTATTGACGTGACTACTCAGAAAATCACATGGATGGCTATTCCAGGCGACCCGAAACAAAACTATTTACCAAGAATGCAGTGGGTGGATGATAAGCTACTTGTTCAACAACTGAATAGAGAGCAAAATCAACTAAACGTGTATATCTGCAATCCAACTACCGGTGAATGCACGTTGTCATACAGTGAAAAGGATGATGCTTGGGTTGATATTATGAATCTTGATTTAACGGCCAATTGGTCAATGTATGATATGGAAATATCCGGGAATTCGTTTTTAAGGGTTACCGAAAAAGATGGGTGGAGACACTTGTATAAAGTAAAAATGGATGGCTCTGGCGAAATGAACCTTACAAATTTTGAAGGCGATGTAGCCAGGTTTTATAGTTTTGATGAGAAAGGTAAGCATATCTATATCAATGCCTCTCCCGAAAACCCAACGCAAAGATATCTCTATCAAATTTCTGCAAAGGGAAAAGGAAAGCCACAACGTATTACGCCGCAGGAATATGCCGGAGTAAACAAATACAACATTTCACCGAATGGTAAATATGCAATTCATACCTATTCTAACGCAAACACCCCGGCTACTATTAGTTTGATTAGTCTTCCAAGTCATAAAGTCATAAAAACTTTAGTCGATAACCAAAAGTTTAAAGAAAGCCTTGCAGCCTTAGATTTACCAAAAATTGAATTCTTCAAAGTCACGACTTCTGAAGGAATAGAGATGGATGGCAGACTTATAAAACCTGTTGGTTTTGAATCAGGCAAGAAATATCCTGTAATATATTATACCTATGGAGGGCCCGCAGGAGTGGAAGCTGATGACTCATGGAAATACAGAGGAATGTTTCATTTTATGCTTGCACAAAAAGGATATGCTATTATCATCATGGATGGAAGAGGTACGCCCAGCCTCAAAGGCAGAGAATGGAGGAAAGCACTATACAAAAAAGTAGGTATTCTTAATACGCGTGATTTTGCGCTCGCTGCACAGGAAACACTCAAATGGGATTTCATTGATGCTGAGAGAACCGCATATTGGGGATGGAGTTCAGGTGGTAAGATGGCACTTAATCTTATGTTTCGATACCCGGAGGTATTTAAAACTGCGATAGCTGTTGCTCCTGTTTCCAGTGGTTTGTTATATGACAATATATATACCGAAAGATATATGGGATTAAAATCTGAAAATCTGGAAGGTAACCTATTGATCATCCATGGTACTGGAGATGATAACGTGCACTATCAAAATACAGAAATGCTTATGAATGAATTAATCAAGCACAATAAGCAATTTCGGGTTATGCCTTACCCAAATCGTTCTCATGGGATATATGAAGGAGAGAACACAACCCGTCATTTGTATACATTAATGACTAATTATTTTTTAGAAATGAACCCTATAGGAGCTAAATAATCACAATTTAAGATGGAAAAAAAAGAAGGAATTATAGCCAGGGTATTAGGGCTATTTAATCAAAATAAATACAATAAATCAGATGTGGAAAGATGGGAGCCTATCGGAGCAATTAAGAAATCCTGGGCTGAGAGGACAATTGAAATGTCCAAATTCATTTTACCCAACTCCAAAATAATTGAATTTGGAGCTGGAAAAATGGTGATTAAGGAGCATCTTCCGGAAAACTGCAGTTACACGCCCTCAGATATTGTAGACAGAGGTCCTGGAACTTTTGTTTGTGATTTAAACAATCCTGATCTTCCTGTTTTCGATCAATACGATTATTGCGTAATTAGTGGTGTTCTTGAATATATAAATGATGTGCCAAAACTAATTGAACATTTATCAACTTCTATAGATTCCTTTATAATTTCTTACGCTACTGTCAAGGAAGACCATATCGCTAAAAGGGGAAATGGATGGGTTAATAGTTATACAGAAAATGATATAATTAAGCTATTTGAAGAGAATGACTTTGCCCTCTCAAATAAGGAAAATTGGTCCAAGCAAGTAATTTTTGTTTTTAATAAAATTAGTGACAATTGATGAAATTCATTTACTAATCCAAAAGGCCGTTTACAAAGAAACTTTTAACCCTTCAATTAACTGATCAATTTCCTCCATACTGGTGTAATGCAAAAAAGAAATTCTCAATACTCCAGGTTGATCGGGGATATTCATATCCATGAGAGGACGAACTGCATAAAAATGGCCCATCCCTAACATCAATTTATGTTTGATTAAGCTTGCATATACTTTTTTAAGCTTTTTATTGAGGGGAATAATGGAAACAATTGGTGCCCTTGCTTCTGTACTGGCAGGACCTATTATTTGAACATCATCTCGAGACCTTAAAAAATCAAGTAACGGCTCCATTAAAGCTTTTTCATGCTCATGAAATAAGCTGTTTAATGCACTATTTCTTTGAGCAGGTGATACTTCTTCCTCAAAATGATGTGAATAAACCTTATCAAAATAATCGAGTATTCCACTGGCAGCAGCAATTTGTGCATGATCAGGCCCAGCTGGTGTTAACATACTTCGGGTTATTCCTTCCTTGAAAAAATGGGATTGGTTTTCCATCTTAGCTATCAGTTCTTTATTTACATACATCAAGCCCAAATGAGGCCCAAACGTTTTGTATAAGGAAAAAAGATAAATATCAGCACCGAAATCTTTTAAATCCGGGAAACCATGTGGGGCGTAACCAACGCCATCCACTACTGAGAGTACCCCGTGTTTATGAGCGCTTTGGCTGATTTCTTTAACAGGATTAATGTCGCCTATAATATTCGAACAGTGTGGATATGTCACCATCTTTGTCCGATCAGAATATAAACTTTCCAATTCAACAATGCTCAACAATCCCGTTGTTGAGTTTACATGCCACTCTACAATTTTAATTCCTTTATCTGCTAACTTTCTCCAAGCCCCTGCATTAGCTTCATGATCCTGACAAGAAACAATTATTTCGTCACCATCCTCCCACATAGGGCGCATTGCATTGGCCAACACATAAACATTTTGTGTAGTTGATGGACCGAAATGTATTTCGGAAGCTTCAACATTCAAGTAATCTGCCATTCTTTTATAAGATGCTTCCATCAAATCTCCAGCCAATTTTGAAGCCGGATAAGGATAATTAACCTGCACCTTGTTTTTCATATAAAAGTCAGTCAATCGATTGATAATTTGTATACAAGGATAGGATCCTCCTGCATTTTCAAAGAAGGCCCAGCCCTCTAGAGAAGGCTCTGAAAAAGCTGGAAATTGCGAGCGTACAAATTTTAAATCAAGAGTCATAATGAAGTGGTTTATTGCTATAAATATAGTGAACAATGAAACATTGAATCAATGAAACAATGGAAATTTCTTCTTCGATATATGTCGAAACCGATTTATTTTAAGGACTAAGGACTAAGTTTTAAAGGATTAAGTATTTCCGTTTGATGAAGAAAAATTTATTTTTCACTTAACACCTTCCTACGGCAGGCAGGCTTAACACTTAGTCCTTAAAACTTAACACTTAATAGTTGGCATTCTCCGGATATTTAGCCATAAACTCTTCTAGTTTGTCAACCATGAGTTTACTTCCCACAAAAATCGGAACGCGCTGATGTAGTTCTTTTGGCTTGATCTCCATGATCCTTTTATAACCATCTGTTGCTCTTCCGCCTGATTGTTCTGCAAGAAAAGCAATAGGGTTACATTCGTATAATAGCCTAAGCTTCCCTTGTGGGGATTTTGAACTGGTGGGATACATATAGATACCACCTTTGATCATGTTTCTGTGAAAGTCTGATACTAATGACCCGATGTATCGGGCAGAATAGGGTCTGTTGCCTTCTTCTTCCTGGCAATATTTTAAATAGTCTTTAACGCCTTGAGGGAAGTGAATATAATAACCTTCATTAATAGAATAGATATTCCCATCATCAGGAAATCTCATATTGGGATGTGAAAGATAATAAGTCCCCATAGCGGGGTTCAAGGTAAAACCATGTACACCAAACCCTGTGGTATATACCAGCATGGTTGAAGTGCCATATACAACATATCCTGCGGCGACCTGTAAATTTCCAGGCTGTAAGAAATCGTCTATAGTAACCGGTGTACCAATTGGCGTAACTCTTCTGTAAATGGAGAATATGGTTCCAACCGAAACGTTGACATCAATGTTTGACGATCCGTCAAGAGGATCTATTAAAACAATATATTTATTGTCATGCGACTTGTTTTTACCCTCAATGATTACAAATTCATCTTCTTCTTCACTGGCAATTCCACAAACAATTTCTCTGTTAACCAGGGTCTTCATAAAAACATCATTCGCATAAACGTCAAGTTTTTGCTGATTTTCTCCCTGGATATTGGATTCCCCGGCGTCACCCAGAATGTCTACCAACCCCGCCTTATTTACCTCATGATTAACCACTTTACTGGCCAGCCTGATTGAACTTAGAAGTCTGGAGAGTTCTCCTGAAGAATATTGAAAATCTTTCTGATTATCAATAATATATTCGCCTAGTGTTATGTTCTTTAGCATTTTGTCTGAGTTTAATTGATTGCTATACAAATATGGTTATTTTTGTTATTTTAAAACGAAAAAATGGACATATTATTGAGAGAGGCCAAAAAAACGGACATGAAAGCTGTTCTGTTTTTAATCAAGGAGTTGGCTGAATTTGAAAATGAAGGCAAGGCTGTTGAGGTTACTGAAGATGATTTGATTAGAGATGGATTTGGAGAACAACCGGCTTTTAAAGCTTTTGTGGCAGAAGAATCAAATGAAATTGTTGGGGCGGCCCTGTTTTATGAACGATATTCTACCTGGAAAGGAAGAATAATTCATCTGGAAGACCTAATTGTAAAACATGATCATAGAAATAAAGGAATAGGAAAATCACTTTATACAAAAGTACTTAAGTATGCTTCTGATCAAAAAGCTAAAAGGGTATCATGGGAAGTGCTGGACTGGAACAAGGTGGCCATAGATTTCTATGAAAATACAGGGGCAAATATTATGGATGGCTGGCAAGTAGTACATATGAAAGAAAGTTCTCTGATGGATTTTGTAAATCAGAAATGATTGTGAATTCACATAATATTAGATTCAGTTATGCAAGTATTTAAATTTGGAGGGGCATCGGTAAAAGACGCCCAAGGTGTAAGAAACTTTTTGTCGACCTTACTTAGCATTGGCGCAAAGGAATGTCTATTTTATTGGTGCAAATAATACCCATGGTTTGAATAAATAAGTGGCGCAGAAGTAGTATTGGCACAAATGAATGCATTTTTGGCGCAAATCGATATCAGCCTTTATGACATGGTCTCCTAACATTTGTTGAATGTGCTATTAAGTCTCTCCTTTAAGCTTTTTTATAAACTGTTCCATGTTATATCAAACATCGTCTCTCCACAGAGATTGGTTGAATATGCTATTTTAAGACAGTGAGCTTTGATGAATATGAACAAGGCAATGTT
>JAUXCI010000259.1 GCA_030618945.1 Flavobacteriaceae bacterium | reverse complement strand
TTCCTAAGACCGCTTGGCCTCCGACTTGATGGAATTGATAAATTAATCCTCAATCAACTGATGTTGGATGCCAGGACCCCTATTCTAAGTATCGCCCGTGAAATAGGGATTTCAGGTGCAGCCATACATCAAAGATTGAGAAAACTAGAGGCTTCAGGTCTTATTGCAGGATCAAAATTTGTCATTAATCCAAAGGTGATGGGATTTAAAACCCTTGCTTTTGTAGGGATATTTCTTGATAGCTCTAGTAAGTATAAAGAGGCAACTAAAAGGCTACAAGAAATTGATGAAGTGATAGAAAGCCATTATACAACTGGTAATTATGCCATTTTTGTCAAAATTTTATGTCGAGATAATGAGCATTTAATGCAGGTGCTCAATCATCAGATCCAAAATATAAAAGGCGTGGCGCGCACAGAAACTTTTATTTCATTGGATCAACAGATTGACAGGCAGATGAAAATCTAATGATGCATTGAAACAATGAAAATTTGATAGTCATGAAGAATAATGTACCTGATATTTTATTGATTTATACCGGAGGAACCATCGGTATGGTTAAGGATTATAAAACAAATGCATTAAAGGCTTTTAATTTTGAACGGATCAAAGAGAAGATCCCGGAACTCAATTTATTGGACTGCAACATTGAAACCGTATCGTTTTCAAACCCAATAGATTCATCTGATATGTGCCCTGAGTATTGGATAAAAATTGCAGAAATCATTGAAGAGAGGTATAAAGAGATCGATGGATTTGTTGTGCTAACCGGTACTGACACCATGTCCTATACGGCATCGGTGATGAGTTTTATGCTTGAAAATTTGAGTAAACCTGTTATTTTCACAGGGTCCCAACTTCCAATAGGAGACCTGAGAACAGACGCCAAGGAAAACCTTATTACAGCTATTCAGGTAGCGGCAACCCAAGAAAACGGTGTGGGTAAAATAAGAGAGGTCGGGCTTTATTTTGAATATAAATTATATAGGGCCAATAGGACTTCAAAAGTTAGTGCAGAGCAGTTCGAGGCCTTTGAATCACCTAATTATCCTCATTTAGGAATAAGTGGCGTCCATTTAATTTTTAACGATCAATGGATCAATAAAGCCGATAACGGAAAGAATCTTGTAGTTAGAAAAAAATTTGATTCAAATGTAGTAATTCTTAAGATGTTCCCAGGAATCAGTCAGGAAATAGTGGAATATATCCTTAATTTTCCAGAACTTGACGGTGTGGTTTTGGAAACTTACGGAGCCGGTAATGCGCCAACGGCCGCATGGTTTATAAATAGTTTAAAAGCGGTATTAGAACGAAATATACCAGTGATAAATGTGACACAATGTATTGGAGGAAGTGTGTTAATGGGTCATTATGAAAGTAGTATCCAATTAAAACAGATTGGAATTATCAACGGGAAAGATATTACCACTGAATCTGCTCTTGCGAAGATTAAATACTTATTGGGGATTGATACCTTGTACAAAGATTTTAAAATTGAATTTGAAAATTCAATGAGAGGAGAAATGAGCTAGTTTTGGTCTAAATGTTTTTAGAATTAAATTATTTTTTGTTACTTGCCGTTCATATAAAATTTTGACATTTGGGAGAGGTGGCCGAGTGGCTGAAGGCGCACGCTTGGAAAGCGTGTTTATGAGAAATTGTAACAAGGGTTCGAATCCCTTTCTCTCCGCGGAAGATGTTTTTATGTTCCAAATTTTTTATATCTTTAAACCCGTTAACTAAATTTAAATAACAAACATTTACGAAAATGAAAAAAGTATTTACTATCGTCGCAATGACAGGATTGATGTTTTTGAGCTCAGCACAAAGCATTTATGCACAAGAAGCAGTTGCTGAAAAAACCTTTCATCAAGTTTTGAAACAACGTTTTATTGAAGGTGGTCCTTTCTTTATGGGGATTGTATTGGTAACCCTTATTATGGGATTAGCCATCGCCATTGAAAGAATCATTTACTTGAATATGGCTACAACCAATACTGATAAATTAGTAAATAGTGTTGATGAAGCAATAAGTACAGGTGGTGTTGAAGCCGCTAAGGAATTATGTAGAAATACAAAAGGACCTGTTGCGTCAATTTTTTATCAAGGATTGGATAGAATGGATGAAGGTGTTGATGCTGCTGAAAAGGCTGTTGTAGCTTATGGTGGTGTTCAAATGGGACTCTTAGAGAAAAATGTTTCTTGGTTGTCCTTGTTTATCGCGCTGGCTCCGATGCTTGGGTTCATGGGAACGGTAATTGGTATGATTAGTGCATTTGACTCTATTGAAGCAGCAGGGGATATCTCTCCGGCGGTAGTAGCAGGGGGTATTAAAGTTGCACTTTTGACAACTGTATTTGGTTTGGTAGTTGCAATTATTCTTCAGATCTTTTATAATTATATCATTTCAAAAATTGATAGTATTGTAAATAACATGGAAGATGCCTCTATTAAATTAGTGGATATCTTGATCAGAAATAAATAAGAGTAGAATTATGAATAGTAAAGTATCTAAAATATTGTCTTTGGTATCCGGATTTATAGGGCTTGTTGCCATATATTTTCTTACCAGGATAATCATGGAAGGAGATGACGCTGTGAAAGAAAGTCTAGAGCTTCAAAACAGCCTTGTGTCTCCGTTTGTTTCATTTGCGAAGATCATTTTGATTATAACAACTATAGTCGCTCTTGTATTCTCGCTTTGGAACTTGATAAAACATCCTAAACTGCTTAAGAAAACCTTAGCTTCTGTTGGTATTCTTGCTGTTTTATTGATTTTTGCTTATGCGATATCTTCGGATGCGGAAGTAACTAACATGTCGGGTAACGTAATAAAAGATGGTGAAGCTGGAAGCACTTCCAAATGGGTTAGTACTGGTATTTGGTACTCTATGGTCCTAGGTGGAGTTGGTCTTGGTTTTTTCTTATGGGATTTTGTAAAATCATTAGTGTCAAAATAATAATACTATGGCAAAGAGAGATGTACCGGAAATCAATGCAGGGTCAATGGCCGATATTGCCTTCTTATTACTCATATTCTTTTTAGTAACTACTACAATGGATGTGGATACTGGAATCAGTAGAAAATTGACTGAAAAGCAACCAGAAGATGCACCTCCTCCTCCAAAATTAAAGGAGAAGAATGTATTCATTGTAACGGTTAACCGAAATAATGACATTCTTGTAGAAGGGGAGACTTTTATGACGGTCGATAAGATTCGTGCAGAAGCCATTAAGTTTATAGATAATGGAGGTGGATTAGGAAACCCGATTGATGGGGCAGAACCGGCAGAGTGTGATTGGTGTAATGGAGCTAAGGATCCAGCGTCATCTGATCATCCTAATAAGGCAGTAATTTCTTTAGAGAGTGACAGAGGGACTTCTTATGGAACGTATATATCTGTACAAAACGAATTGGTTGGTGCTTATGCGGATTTAAGGAACGCATATGCTGAAAAAAAGTATAAGAAGTCGTACACGCAGATGTTAAAAGATCAGAAGAACAGTCCTAACAACGAAACACTAAAAGAAAGGATTAAGGAGATTAAAGGAAAATACCCTCAGATTTTATCTGAGGCAGAACCTACAAAGTAAATTCTTATGTCGAAGTTTAAAAAGAAGAAAAAAGGAATGCCGGGTATATCTACAGCATCATTACCTGATATTGTATTTATGTTATTGTTTTTTTTCATGGTTACAACCGTAATGCGTGAAACTGAACTAA
>JAUXCI010000216.1 GCA_030618945.1 Flavobacteriaceae bacterium | reverse complement strand
ATTTAATTATCCATCTGCCCGATATAGTAGATCAGTTATAAAAATTGAAGCAATGGATAATAGTAAAACCGCTCAGAAATACCGATGCATGATAAATCTTCATGGGTTTACTCCATCCTGGGTACCGGGGGAAACCCATCACTGGCGACCTGATTCAGCGAACACCTCACTTTATTATGAATATAATGGCCTGATAGGTGAAAATTTAAAAAAGTATTTGAGGGAAAATCCTCCTAAAAATTGTGAGGTTTACTTTTAGAAAGTTGAAGGGAGAAGTCGGATGAAACGAAGTAGCCAATACACAGCATTGTTGATTATAGTTTTTTGTTTTGGAGTTTTTATTTATTTGAAATGGGGAGCTGCTCTCTCCGCAGATTTGGTATATACTATGGTAAATGTTAACGCTACCCGTCAACAGGGAGACGCACATCTAATTGAAGTTGGGAACGGAAAAACTGTTTTAATTGATGCTGGAAGTTTAGGGCCTGCAAAAGAGAAATTAGTTCCTTTTCTTAAAAAAAAGAAGGTTAAAAAAATTGATATTGTTTTTATTTCACATCCGCATAAGGATCATTATGAAGGGCTGTTACCAATTTTAGATGCTGGAATTCTAATAAATGAAATTTATGTTAATACACCCGATAAAGCATTATGTGACCGTGAAATCCCTTGGGGATGTAATTACCAGCATATCCTCGAATATCACCAAAAACTTAAAAAACATGGTGTTAAAATAAAGTTAGCAAAACCTGGGTTGGTTTTTGATTTAGGTAATGAGGCGACTATTAAAATTCTTTATGTTTTTGACGGGATCCATACACCCGTGGGTAAAACCGATATCAATGATTTATCTCTAATTATGATGCTGGAACAATTCGGTCACAAAGTCCTTTTTACAGGAGATTTAAATAGGCCAATTGGCAGATATCTTGCAGAAAATGCACATGATATCCGGGCCGAAATACTAAAGATACCGCATCATGGTACAGAAGGTGCTGCTCCCAACAGTTTTTTTCAAGCTGTTGATCCAGAATATGCTTTAGTTCCAGCTCCAAGCCACTTATGGTGCAGCAAACGAAGTTTAAGAATCAGGGAGTGGTTTAAAAAGAATCAAATTCCTGTTTTTGTTAATGGTTTTCACGGAAACGTGAAGGTTGAAATCCAAAAAAAGAAGATGCGTATCATTCCAGAGAACGAAGTAATGAACCTTTGCCAAGAGTGATGTCTAAAATTGGGTTAAATGAAATTATTATCTTTTCATTCTGCGACAATAGCCAAAGCATGGAATAGCATACTTGTCGCTATTTTTATTGCGCTTGTTTTTGTAATTATTGATGCCTTTCAGGAGTGCAAGGTAACGCAATTATTTCTAAATGTTAATATGAAATCATCGGTTGATTCAGTTGCACAGCTATATTACGATTTAGGTAATGGATTAAATGAAAAAGACTCAACAAGGTGTAGGGTATATAGAAGTGAAGGATTCCAGGTTCTTAAATTCTATTTCCCTAATAAACCTGTTCAATATATACGATTTGATCCGATTAATACAGAGGGTAGTTTTTCTTTGAAGGAAATTCAACTGTTTGATAAATTTAATCGCTTAATTCGAACTATTGATTTACAAACTATAAAGCCATTGCATCAGATCAGCAGCATTGGCATTGAAGATGATATATTAGTTGTAAAAACTCAAGTGAATGCAAACGATCCAATGCTTCACTTAGATCTTCCTTATCCGATGTTCCATACAATGAAATACAATTTTGCTGCATTTTTTGATCACGCTCATAAAAAGTTTATTATTGTTTTCACTCTGTCATTTGCGGCTATGCTTTTCGCTTTTTTTGACAGGAAAAAATGTATTTGAAGATATCTGTAGGATTATTGTAAAATGATAAAAAGTTTTATCTATTTCATTAAACTGATATTTTTGCAAAAACATCTGATTGTTTCCATGGCAAAAAGAGAGGTGGCAACTAAATATGTTGGCTCGCTGTTGGGTTTTATTTGGACATTTATAAATCCGATAGTTATGATTTTTGTCTTTTGGGTCGTCTTTAGTGTTGGATTCAAGGTTCAGCCAACGAATGATGTTCCATTTGTTGTCTGGTTGACAGCCGGTATGGCCTCCTGGTTTGTTTTTTCTGACATTGTTAATGGCTCTGCAAACATAATTGTAGCAAATGCCCATCTGATTAAAAAAACGCAATTTCATTCGCAAATATTACCTATAGTAATAATAGTTTCATGTTTGATTACTCATATGGTATTTTTAATTGTTCTTATTGGATTGATTTGGTTCCAGAATATACCTTGCAGCCTTTATTACTTTCAGTTCCTTTATTATCTTTTATGTATGTGTGTACTTGCCCTTGGATTTGGCTGGATAGTTTCTGCATTGAATGTTTTTATCAGAGATGTTGGACAAATTGTTGGTGTGGTATTGCAGATAGGTTTTTGGGCGACTCCAATATTTTGGGATATTAACATTATGCCCCAAAAAATACAGACTATACTTAAGCTTAATCCTATGTTTTACATCGTTCAGGGATACAGAGAGTCATTTATTTATTTTAATCCTTTTTGGAATCATCCATATCAGACATTATATTTTTGGGTATTGACAAGCATAATTTTTGTGGTCGGCGCATTGACATTTAAGAAATTGAAACCACAATTTGCTGATGTGTTATAAATTTTAGAAATATTCAATGGCTAATTGGCTAATTGAATTTTAAAAACAATATTATATGTTATGGTTGATGATATAGTTATAAATTTAAAGAACTTAACCAAGACTTACAGGCTTTACAACAGTCATGCTGATAGAGTTAAAGAAACTTTCCATCCATTAAGAAAAAAGTACCATCATTCATTTAATGCTCTGACAGACGTGTCTTTATATGTAAAAAGGGGAGAAACGGTTGGTATAATAGGTCGAAACGGCAGTGGAAAATCAACACTGTTACAGATTATATGTGGCATTTTGCAGCCAACATCAGGACGTGTTGAAATCGATGGAAGAATATCTGCTCTTCTCGAACTTGGGGCGGGGTTTAATCCTGAATTTACAGGACGCCAAAATGTTTATATGAATTGTGCAATCCTCGGTTTGACAAATGAAGAAATAAAGGCTCGGTTTGACGATATTGTGGCATTTGCAGAGATAGGTGATTTTATTGGCCAGCCTGTAAAAACCTATTCCAGCGGAATGTATGTAAGGCTGGCTTTTGCTATAGCGATAAATGTAAACCCGGATATTCTCGTTGTAGATGAAGCACTTTCAGTAGGGGATACACTTTTTCAGTCAAAATGTTTCGCAAAATTCAAAGAATTTCAGGAAAAAGGCATAACCATTCTATTTGTAACTCACGCAATGGATCTAATTACGCGTTATTGTTCATCTGCCTATTTACTGGAAAATGGCAAGATTCATACTTCAGGATCTCCTAAGGATGTGGTTGATGAATACAACCGTCTAATTGTTAACTGTCCGGAACGGATTTCTACTGAAACTGTCCGACCTGTTGATGAGCAGAAGGAGATTGTTAAGGATAAACAATGGGAAGGTCTTTTTCAGCTCAACCCGAATATGAACTGTTACGGAAATGGTAAGACAGAGCTTATAGAAGCAGGTATTTTTGATTTAGATGGGAGTGCCCTTCAAACCCTGGTACATGGGCAATCGTATGAATTTCGGCTAAAAGTCAGATTTAATGACACAATTTATAATCCTATAATAGCATATACGATTAAAGATGTTAAAGGATTTGATATTTCCGGAACAAATACATTTTTCCAGAATATTAATACAGGGACGTTACATAAAGATGAAGTTTTGCTGGCTATATTTAAACACAAACTACTATTAAATTCAGGCGGGTATCTGCTTTCATTGGGTTGTGCAGGATATGAAAATGGTGAATATGTGGTTTATGAGCGAAAATATGACTATTTATCGTTTGACGTTATATCTAAGCGCCATAGCGTTGGTTTTTTTGATATGGGCTCAGAAATAACAATAAGCAGGGTATAACAAGGTGTTAATTAATGGAATTTCCATTATTGAAATGTAATAAGTTGGTAAGAACGGATTCCAGTGTTTGGACTGTAGAGCCGAAAGGTAGTTTTGATTACTCAGATGGTGAAACAGCAGAGGAGTATTTGAATGATGTTATTATGAATGCCCAAGACTTGACTTCCCAATCTGTAGAATTGGATGAAAAGATTATTGATTGGCCGTCTGAATATCACCTTAGTTCTAAACGTGCAAACTTGCTTAGAGGATTGAAACTTGATGGTATCAAAAATGTACTGGAATTGGGGAGTGGCTGTGGGGCAATTACACGCTATATAGGAGAAATGAATATCTATATAGATGCAGTTGAAGGAAGTCCCCGAAGATCTGAAATTAGCAGGCTTCGATGCCGGAATCTTGAAAATGTTAATATTATTAATGCGAACTTCAATGAACTGATATTTCCAGAAGCGGCATACGATGCCATTTTACTGATTGGTGTGGTTGAATATGCAAAGAAATATTTTCCTGGTGCAGTAGATGACAAAAATGCAGTGACTAATCTTTTGTCCAATGCCAGGTCAGCGCTTAAAGAGAAAGGATTATTGTTTATTGCCATAGAAAACAGGATTGGGCTCAAATATTGGATGGGAGCATCAGAAGATCATTATGGCCAACCTTATGTCGGCTTATATGGATATCCACAAGATGAAGGT
>JAUXCI010000202.1 GCA_030618945.1 Flavobacteriaceae bacterium | reverse complement strand
TAAAGAATATGTTGAATTGATTAAAGGTGATAAGTTATCAGAAGGCTCAGATATATTTGAAGGAATAAACACAAGCTGGACAAGAGTTGAAGGAGGAGAGAATATACTGCGTATTTTGGAAAATGTTGAACGGGATTTTGATTTTAGAGATCCATCGAAAAGTATTCCTCAATTGCTTGAAGCTTATAAACTAATAGCGAACTTAAAGGATGCACATTGGAAAGCGTTTAAATCCAAACAAATTAAAGACATTATTGCTTCTTGTGCCGGCCTGTATCTTGAAGGGGTTGCGAATGAGGCAACTGCAACCCTTAATCAGTCGGTTTCGGTGAAAATAGAAGCGATTAACCGAAGCGATCAAAAAATTCGTTTAGAAGCCATTAAATTGATTCCACAAGGTGTTTCGATCAACATAAATCAGGACTTAGTCAATAATGAGTCCTTTAAAAAAGAACAAGAAATAATTATTCCCGATGGCGTCAAAATCACATCACCATATTGGTTAAACGAAAAAGGCAGTCTGGGAATGTATAAAGTAACTGACGAGTCCTTAATTGGAAATCCGGCAAGTATAAGAGAGATGAAGCTTGCTTTTATTATGGATTTTAATGGTACTCAAATAGATTTTATAAAGGACATAGTATACAAATTTAATGACCCCGTAAAAGGTGAAGTTTACCAACCCTTTGATATAGTACCGGAAATTGCAGCTGAATTAAGGTCTAAAGTGGTTATTTTTAACGAGTTTATGCCTAAAGAAATACCTGTTAAAGTAAAAGCTTATCGCGACAGTATAGATGGATCCTTAGCACTTAAGGTGCCCGTTGGATGGCAGGTTGAACCAAAACAGCTGGATTTTCAGTTGGAGAAAAAGGGGGAGGAGCAATCATTTTTATTTATGGTAAGTCCACCTAAGGAACAGAGTGAAGGATTTATAAACCCTGTTGTTACCGTTAATGGGAAAGCCTATGACAAATCAGTAGTCGAGATTGACTATGCGCATATACCAAGACAATTGGTTTTGCTACCAGCCGAATCAAAGGTGGTAAGATTGAATCTTGTCAAGAAAGGACAATCTATTGCTTATATAAAAGGGGCAGGTGATGAAGTACCTAAGTATCTGAAACAAATAGGATATGATGTCACCGAAATTGACCCTAAAAGTATAACTTCCAATTCGTTAAATGATTATGATGCGGTTATAATGGGGATCAGAGCATATAATACGATCCCGGAACTCAAAATAAAGCAAGCCACTATTTTAGAATATGTGAATAATGGAGGTAATGTTATTGTACAATACAATACAAGTCATAATTTGGTAGTTGAAGATAATTTGGCCCCGTATATGCTAAAAGTTTCAAGAGATAGAATTACTGATGAGAATGCCAAGGTTACCTTTCTTGCAAAAGAACATGAAATAATGAACTTTCCTAATAAGATTGAAGCAAAGGATTTTGATGGATGGGTTCAGGAAAGGGGATTGTATTTTCCGAATAAATGGGCAGATGAATTTACACCGATCTTATCTTTTGAAGAAAATGGAGGAGGCCCGATGGATGGAAGTTTATTGGTTGCTAAATATGGAAAAGGCCATTATATTTATACTGGCTTGTCATTTTTCAGGGAATTACCCGCCGGGGTACCAGGGGCATATAAATTACTTACTAACATGATCTCTATTGGGAAAAATGATTTTGAAGCGGAATTAAAAAAATAAAACATGAACGACAATCGAAAATCAGTTTCCAACAAATGGAAAAGTGAATATACTTTTTTGCTCATCGCGAATGCTTTATATATTCTCATTTTTTATTTAATAATGCAATTTTATACTCCTTAAAATGACAATATTAGACTGGTCAGTTTTATTGGTGACATTACTTTTTATAGTAATTTATGGTGCTTTAAAAACCAAAGGGAGTAAAGATGTAAATGACTTTATCAAAGGAGGCAACGAAGCCAAATGGTGGACCATTGGACTGTCCGTTATGGCTACCCAGGCCAGTGCCATAACTTTTCTTTCTACACCAGGACAGGCTTTTCATAGCGGAATGGGATTTGTTCAGTTTTATTTTGGATTGCCCTTGGCAATGATTATCATCTGCGTTGTGTTTATCCCTATTTACCATAAATTAAAAGTGTATACAGCCTATGAGTATCTGGAAGGCAGGTTTGATCAGAAAACCAGAACTTTAGCTGCAATTTTATTTCTGGTACAGAGGGGCTTGGCGGCTGGAATCACCATTTTTGCGCCGGCTATTATTCTTTCTGCAGTTTTGGGATGGGATTTGTTAACCCTTAATATTATTATTGGAGTACTTGTAATTATCTATACCGTGAGTGGTGGAACTAAAGCCGTGAGTGTAACTCAAAAGCAGCAAATGGCCATTATTTTTATAGGAATGTTTGCAGCCTTTTTTATTATTCTAAGTTATTTGCCCCAGGATATTTCCTTTTCTAAAGCCCTCAAAATAGCAGGGGCGAGCGGTAAAATGGAAGTGTTGGATTTTTCATTTGATTTGAATAACAGATATACAATTTGGACAGGGTTTCTAGGAGGTACTTTTTTAATGTTATCTTATTTTGGAACGGATCAATCTCAAGTACAACGGTATTTATCCGGAAAATCTGTTCGTGAAAGTCAGTTGGGCCTCTTATTTAACGGATTTTTAAAGGTGCCAATGCAGTTCTTTATTTTATTGGTGGGCGTCATGGTATTTGTATTTTATCAATTCAATGAGGCGCCATTGAATTTTAATCCTGCTGCCACTAATGCAGTTATGAACTCTTCCTATTCAGAAGATTTTGTCAAGCTTGAAAATGATCATAAAGAATTAGAATTACAGAAAAAAGAAGCACAGTTCTTTTATGCTGAAAATCCAGAGGATCAGCATATAGTTGAAAAAATTACATATCTCAATAATAAGGAAATTGAACAAAGAACTGCAGCTAAAGAATTAATTTTAAAGGCGGATCCTTCTCAGGAGGTGAATGATAAGGATTATGTGTTTATTCATTTTATTTTAAACAACCTTCCGCGTGGTTTGATAGGGCTCCTGTTAGCAGTAATACTTTCAGCGGCTATGTCATCCACTGCTTCTGAGTTGAACGCCCTAGCCGCAACTACAACGATGGATTTGTATAAAAGAAATGAGACCTCTGTGAAAAATGACATGCACTATGTGACGGCTACCAAATGGTTTACCTTGGCCTGGGGGATCCTGGCTATTATGGTTGCTAGTATCGCGAATTTGTTTGACAATCTTATTCAGTTGGTCAATATAATAGGATCCATTTTTTATGGTAATATTTTGGGAATTTTTCTATTGGCATTTTTTATCAAAATGGTAAGGGGTAATGCTGTGTTTATTGCAGCAATTCTAACGCAATTAATTATCATTGCCGTTTATTTTATGGACTTTCTTCCATATCTGTGGCTAAACTTATTGGGATGCTTTCTGGTTATGAGTTTGGCAATTTTGTTCCAAACTATCAGCAGGAAACCGAAAGGCATCGCAATTTGAAGACATTTATGGAAGACAAAAAAAACCTCAAGAAGCTTGAGGTTTTTTTAAGTTTAAGAAAATAAACTGCTTATTCAACAGGAATACTTATTCTCGCTTTGTCCCAGGCAAAAACGATTCCTGAATTATCAACCGCGTACATCAATTGTTCCTGTACATCATTCACAAATTCAGTTTTGATCGTCAGCCTTAATGCGTCATCAGCTTCATCATAGGAATAATTTCCCCATGCATCATTCTTTTTGTTAAATATGGCAATCCATTCGCCGTTTTCATTAGGTATAAGAAAAAACCCATACTTACCTGCTGCAAGTGATTTCCCCGAAATTTTAACATCCTTATCAAAAGAAATAGTGGTGTTTTCATTGGCACCTGCGCGCCAAACTACACCGTACTTTTCGAGCCCACCCCAAACGGTTCTACCTTTTACGCTTGGTGCTCCGTAATCAATCATCACTTTTATTCCGTTAACGGTTCCGTCGGTTTGAACCCTTGGGCTCTTTTGTGCACAACTAATCCCGGTAACTAATAATAAGGCAACTAAGAAATTTAATGTTTTCATCATCATATTATTTGCTCCATTCAGCGATTGATTCCTTATTCATTTTAACATAATCAGCGTTCCCGGCTTTTTCAGCAACAGCTAGAGAAGTTTGTGCAGTTGCAATAGCACCTTTTTTATCTCCTAAATCGGCTTGAATCAAAGACTTTTGACGTGACATCCAGAAAGCATCAGGATTCATTTCAACGGCTTTAGTAACCCATTCCAATGCCTTATTGAGGTCCTTACCTGAACTGCGGTAATAACTAGCAGCACCAAAATAATCATTAGCAGAAGGCCCTGCAATTACCTTATCTATACTTTTAGTCGCAATTGCGTCAGTTGGTGTTTCGATTTTTAATGAAACTCTGGTTTTTTCCCACATGATATGCATCATTCCTGAAGAACCATCTGATAAATTATTAAATCCAAAAGTAAAATTTTCCATATTGCCAGTCATTGGATGTGCTTTGACAGTAACTTTTACGGCAACTTTGCTTTCGTCTAAGGTTGCTGGAGCTCCACCAGCCTCGTATTCTGTGTAAAAAATAACATCCCAAGTATCTTTATTAGGAATGGTTAAGATGGCATAAGAACCTTTTTTTAAGTCCTCTCCTTCAATACTTAAATCAGTACTGGTAGTGAATTTGGTTCTCATATTGGCACCCGTTCTCCATAATTTGCCATAAGGAACAAGATCTCCATAAATAGTTCTTCCGCGCACAGCAGGACGTGAATAATCAACTGAGACATCAGTTAAGCCAATGGCTTGTTCGATTTTAGCTGAAGGGCTTGGTGCCGGTGTTTTGATTTGAGCCTGAAAAGTAAAAGCGCTCATGATCAGTACTAGTGTAAGTAATTTGGTTCGCATAGTTTTTAGTTTTTGTTAATAATCCTTTAAAATTACATGAATTCCTTGTATCCTAAATTGATTGCCAAAGATTTTAACAAAAATTTATGAGGCAAGGGACAAAGCGTTCGTCTTGGTGATAAATGCTGCAATATAGCATTAAATGTATCACTTCACGCGTTATTAAGGCGCAAACCAGCCAACAGGTGGG
>JAUXCI010000128.1 GCA_030618945.1 Flavobacteriaceae bacterium | reverse complement strand
CGAATCATTTATATAAGAAGCGATATAATGATATTTTTTATCTCCAACAACAATCGTTTTCACTCCTGAAATAATAGGTGTATATAAGACCGTACCGTTTTCAAAATCATCAAAATGGTAAATGAATAAATTATTGTTCTTCTCGAGCTCCTCACCGATAATACCAAAAACAAGATCGCCTTTTGGGGTGTTTGTTTTTGAAGATGTTGTCACGGAATTATTTACAGAAAGGCTCGTATTAGAAAAAACCATGGCTTCAGGAAAATTCTCTCGAGCGGTTTTCCAGGGCATTTCTACAAAATTAAAGGTTTCATTGTATTCTCCCTTATATGGCCCTTTTATGGATTGAACCAGCATTTGAGACCAGTAACTTTCACTGGCTTCATCCCAAAGAATCACATTATCATTTAGCAAATAACCCGAGGCTCTTAGTTTGAAATTAAAATTTCTAAAATCTCTGTTCATCACTAATGCACTTTGTGTAATTGGGCAATAGGTCATGGAATAAGAAATGTCTCCTATATTGTCATTAACAGATTCAAATCTACCCAAGTAATTATATGGATATATTTTTGTTTCCCCTTCCATATTCACAACAGCAACAAGCATGTCATCTGAAATAAATTCGATATTCTCAACCGGAAATAAAACAGGATCCATTGCAAGTGGGAAAGGCCTACCTGTTCCATTAATCAGACCAATAGGAAAAGACCACCCATTATTATCTACTGTGGGACTAAAGTTTGTTTCACGAAGATCTTGAGAATCACTGCTGCAGGCATAAACACTAGCTAGCAAAATCAAAATTGAAAATAACCGTTTCATGCAAATAATTTGCGATTATAGACGCTCTTTCAAATAGCTACTTACAAAAAACAATCACAAATCAATTTAACAAGCTATGTTACAACCTGAGTTCGATTTAAAATTTTGACACAGATTTTACTTTCCCTTCGGATACAACCAGTACAGGAATTTTTTTATCTAGTTTCAAATATTAGAATAGTAAGTTGTCCAAAATCAGATCGGACAGCGAAACCATTCCGATATATTCACCATTTTCTTGAACCGGAGCCATCCTGAGACCAACCTTCATCAGTAAATTTGCAACGTAGCGCACGTCCATATCAGCCGGTACGCTAATCGCGGGCTTGCTCATAATCTCAAAGATATTAACCTCTTCTGAAGTTTTCTCAGCAATAATCACACCTTTTATGAAATCATGTACTATAACAATTCCATAGGCATCTTGCGGATGTCGCTTTTTAACAATCAAGGCTTCAACCTTTTCTTTACGCATAATTTCAACCGCCTCTTTTGCAGTAGCCATACCATCTACCAAAACTATTTTTTTTGTCATGACATCCTTGGCACTTTGAAAACTTCTTTTTGTATCCATCTTTTTTTTATTTTATTGCCTAAAGTGAATTTATTAAAAATAAACATGCCTTAGCATACTTTTATCATTTTCTACAAATTTAGGGAAATCCCCTATCAATTTGTTTTAAAAATATTTGTCACGAGCCTGATCCTTGAATTTTTTCATTTGAGTTTCCAGTCCGGCTACATGTTCTAAGGGTAAAACAAAAGCTATACCAGTGCCCGGTTTATCAAATTTTCCCGCTGCTTGAATTACCTTCATGAGTTTTTCCACAACATGTTCTTCCACTAGAAAAACAATGATATCAGTTTGTTCCTCAATACTAAGTCCAAAAAAGGACTTTGCTTCATGCATACCTGTGCCTCGAGCATGAATAATAGTAGCTCCGGTGGCTCCCGCTTCTTTCATTTTGTCAACTACAGCATCCGTAATGCTCGGTTTGACAAAGGCCATAATTAATTTAAACTGCATCTTTTTTTATTTTTAATTTAAACAATCGAATTTTCAATTTCATGAATTGTGCATATCCCAATACTGAGATTATAGGGAATAAACTGGCAAATGCTATAAGCCCAAAACCGTCAACGGCCGGGTTTCTTCCCGGTACTGCACTTGATAATCCCAACCCAAGTGCAGCCACTAAAGGAACAGTCACAGTTGAAGTGGTAACACCTCCCGAATCATATGCTAAAGCAATTAGTTCTTTTGGTGCAAAAAATGTTTGAACGATGACAATAAGATATCCTACCATGATATAGATAAATAATGGTGTTCCAGTAACAATCCTGAATGTTCCAAGCGCCAAAGCAAAAGCTACTCCTATCGCCACAGTAATCCTTAGTCCTTTCTGGCTTATTGTTCCCGCAGAAACCTCATCCGCTTTTATTGCAACAGCAATAAGCGATGGTTCAGCAATTGTAGTAGAAAAGCCTATTAATGCCGCAAAAATATAAATCCAGTAATACGACGTCCAGTGTGACAGTCCGCTTGCTGAGGTCCCAATAAATTCTGGATCTGATAATTGAGTCGCCATGATTTTCCCTATAGGAAAAAGTGCTTTTTCTAATCCTATTAAAAATAATGCTAGTCCAAATACAACATAAACACATCCAAGGATCACTTTTTTAAGATGGGGTATAGGTTGTTTCAAAACTACCATCTGAAAAAATATGATAACCACCAGGATTGGCAATACATCTATCAGAGTAGAGAATAAAATTATAACAAAATCCACTAAAAAATCATCCATACATCAGTATATATTTTAAAACCAAAATAAGCCATATGCCATCACAAAGATCATCGGTAAAAGTGAAGCAAAGGCAATCAGTCCAAAACCATCTAATAAGGGGCTTCTCCCTTTTATAACAGTAGCAAGTCCAACCCCTAAAGCCGTTACTAATGGAACAGTAATCGTTGAAGTAGTAACACCGCCAGTATCATATGCCAGACCAATTATCTCCTCAGGGGCTATTATGGTCATCAACATGACTAACACATATCCTCCGATAATTAAATAATATAATGGCCAACCCTTGAGAATGCGTAATACTCCAATAACAATCGCAAAGCCAACTGAAAAAGCCACAGTCAATCGCAGTCCCATAGCATAATAATCCATTTGTTTTTGAGAGCTTTCAATTAAACCAGCGCTAGAAGAAATTATCGAAGCTTCTTTTGCTACTGCAATTAAGGCAGGTTCGGCAATTGTTGTAGAAAAACCAAGGGCGAAGGAAAAAATCAATAGCCATATAAGACTACCCTTCTTGGCAAGAGCGTAAGCCATCGCCTCACCAATTGGAAACAGCCCAATCTTCAGACCTTCCACGAACAACATCAACCCTACTATTACAAACAAGAAACCGAATATAACTTCCCCAATTTGAGGAAACGGCTGCTGGATAACAACACTCTGAAAAAAAACAACCACCACTATTATCGGAACCAGGTCCATAAGTGCAACTTTTAATTTTCTGAATATATTTTGGATGTTCTGTTTATATCTCACAATCATCTATTTCCTTAATGTGCTGCATATGAACCCAAAGGGTCAATTACTACGATAATAAGAAGTGGAATGTTAACTAAGTCGTTCAATTTATTCAAATATTCTTACTCCTCTTGTCATGAACGCTAATCCTTCTTGTTCATATGGTGAAATCATTACCGACTCAAACAAAGGAGGATTTTTATCATTTTCAACTGCCCAGTCAAATATAAAATTAGCACCAGAACCACCTTCCATATCGCGATCTTCGATAATTATTTCCACAGTTTCCAACGGCTTCAAAAAAACGGGGTATTTTAAATATTGCCTAACATTGGTTCCAACGGTATTATAATAATCAGCTTTTAAAATATAAACTGAATCAGTCATTGACACATTACGAATGCTAATTGTAATGGTAAGATCAAAAGTTTGATGTTCGTGGATATGATAAATATGCGAATAAACTGGAAGATACGTTTTACCTTGAATGTAATCATTGAAATTGATAATTTCTGATTTTCTACTCGCCCAATCTGCTTGTTGATCAAGGTTTTTATCTGATTCACTTTGACAAGAAAGAAAAACTAAGGATATAAATATTATTTTAATAATTTTTCTCATTTTACAATTTTCACATTATTCTCAAAGATACAAATCATAATCAAATAGATAATTGAATTCTCAAGGATTGTTTTCATGTAACCCAACGTAATTTACTTTCTTTACTATTAAACTGGTCGAGAATTAAAATGATACATGAACCTGTCTTAATGAATGAAATATGTCATTCAAAATATTTGAATTAAATATATAATCATGCAACTAAAGAAATATACAAGTAAAACTGTCCCTTTTCTTTTTGTGACTCTTCCATCTCTTAGCGTAAAGTACACCAAAATAAAGCTTAGCAATAACATTGATATTATTAACAATGAAGAGTTCAAATTAATAAGAATTTCGTTTCCAGTTAAAAAAGTATAGGCCAAACCAGGTATTCCAATACAAATTGTTAAATCAAAAGTATTAGAACTTATTCCATTTAATATAGCAGCGGTATAATTACCTTTTCTAATTGCTGCTACTGACATAAACAAATCTGCAATTGAGGTTCCAGGACCATATATAGTACAAGCTAAAACGCCAATAGGTAGGGTATAGCCATAAAATTGTTCAAATAGTTCTATGGTTTCTTGACCAATTGACACCATAGAATGCGCTAAAAGGGCAATCAGAATCATACCAAAAAACAATTTTAAAATAACCTCTCTCCTAGAATAATCGGTTTTGGTAATGTTATAAGGTTTGGATTTATCGAAATATAAAAACGATAAATAGATTAAATAAACACTGATAAGTATTATAAAATCTGAAGTCGAGTATACACCATCCAGCGCTAAAATTAATAAAGTGAAAATTGTAATACCTAAAAAAGGCATATCCCTAAGCAAAATACTTTTTCTAACTAGTATTGGATTCTTTATAAATGTGACAACGCCAATAATAACACATAAATTAAAAATGGCTGACCAAATTAAGGTAGCAAACCCTATACTAAATATGTTATAGTATAGCACCCCTGAAGTTGCCGTAAAAAATTCTGGAGCTGAACTTGCGATTGCCAAAAAAAAACCTCCAGCTATAGCTGAAGAAATTTTAAATCTATACGAAATTTTGGAAAAGCTATCCTCAACCCATTTAGAAGGAATATTAAATAGTAATAAAATTCCAAGCATTGCAATAATCAAGAATACGATTAGAATTGGGCCTTTTATAAAAACATAACTAAAATAAGCTGCTATAATTAGAAAAAATGAAACAAAATATTTAATATTTCCTTTTTTTGAAATTAGCAGTAAAATATTATTTTTATTAAATTTCTTCTCCAAAATTATGGTTTAATATTTATAAGGAATTTAAACTATACAGTTGTCCTTTTTTGTTCTTCAATAAACTTCATAAGCTTATCTAGTTTATGCGTTTTAGATATATTCAAAATAATACTATTTTCCTTTATAATCATATTACAATTCACAATCTCACGAACCCTTTTACTTAAAATATTAATTTCACTCTCATCTATTCCTGATATTTGAAGATACGTATTGAATTCAATAAAAAATTTCGTTCTTTTTAAATAGTTTTCTAAACTATATATTTTAAACTTTTTATTTGAAATTTTAAAATATATAATGGGATGGCTTGGAATATCCTCTGTGAATTCCGCTTCTGGCAGAATTTCATATAGCTTACAGGTGAAAGCATCCCATCTATTTATTCTTGATTTTTTAAAAAACATGAATATATATCTTATTATTCCGTTGGGTGAAACTATTTTTTGAATAAAGTAAAAAAGATATTGGATAAGGTGCTGAAATACAGCATCTTATTGTCTAAAAATAAACCCAATACCTATGTCAAATATAGCGAAAAATTATTTTAAAATATTAGAAGTTTTAAGTTCTTTGAATATAGAAGCTGAAAACCGACCGAAAGTTGGCAGGCCCAAGAAGATGAGTGACCTTGAGGTCATTGCCCTTAGCCTCACAGCCGAGTATATGTCGATTGACAGGATGAATTTAATATACTATCGATGGTTATAATATAGAACTGTATCAATATTAAATTATGATAGGTTATGTTACAAGGAACTATAAATTATACTGTACAATTAAAATAGAAATGGTTCTCGTATTACGTGGTTTAGTATATTGACAAAATGTCAGTATATCATATAATGTTTCTATATTTGCACCCTGATTATTTTTTTACCCAAACGGTGGGTAAAAATAAAAATTAAAAAAAATATTTTTACCCATCAGATGAAGGAGAAAAACGATAGCATATTAGATACTAATGATTTAGGTAATTTATTAAAATCTGAAAAACAAAATTTTACTCGTAATTTTACCCAAAAGAATCCTAACGAATACAACGGTGAATTAACTGTTAATCAAGAATTAAACTCAAATAATACCAATAAAAAGAAACTGTTTATAGAAAGTTATGGCTGCCAGATGAATTTGAACGATAGTGAGATAGTTGCTGCAATTCTTGCCAAAGAAGGCTTTGACACCACACATTTATTAGAAGATGCGGATTTGGTATTGGTCAACACCTGTTCCATTAGGGAAAAAGCAGAACAAACAATCAGAAAAAGGTTGCAAAAATACAATCGTGTTAAAAGAATCAATCCCAACATGAAAATTGGAGTTCTAGGCTGTATGGCCGAAAGACTGAAAACTAAATTTTTGGAAGAGGAAAAAATGGTTGACCTGGTTGTAGGTCCTGATGCCTATCGAGACCTGCCAAATTTGGTGAAAGAAATTGAAACGGGAAAGGATGCAATAAACGTAATTCTGTCAAAAGAAGAAACTTATGGAGACGTTACTCCGGTTCGACTTAATACCAATGGCGTATCTGCCTTTATATCGATTACCAGAGGTTGCGACAATATGTGTACTTTTTGCGTGGTTCCTTTTACGAGAGGTAGAGAAAGAAGCAGGGACCCAAAGAGCATTATTGATGAAGCCTTGGATCTTCATAAAAAAGGATATAAAGAGATCACCTTACTTGGGCAGAACGTTGACTCCTACCTATGGTATGGGGGTGGCTTGAAAAAAGATTTAAAAAATGCTTCAGACATTGCACAAGCCACAGCCGTTGACTTTGCCAAATTACTCGAAATGGTGGCCCTAGCAGTACCACAGAT